>ONYZ01000033.1 GCA_900322175.1 uncultured Prevotella sp. | reverse complement strand
ATATTCTCCAGATTGCAAAATGTCAAAGAGCGATATTGTGTTAAACTAACGTAATATATTAATGTGGTCGGACTATCCGACTTTTTAAAGTGGATTCATAAATAAAAATGGAACAGATAGTACAATTGAATAGTAAGGCTAAACTCTCTGAGCATTTTAAACTCGGGGAGTTTACACAGAGTAGTAGTCATCCTGAGGTGTATAATATCCCTAGTCATGAGGTGATCTACAATTTGCAGAATCTCTGCAAGTGGTTGGAGGTGTTGCGTGAGAGGTATGGCGGGCCCATCCTTATAAACTCGGGATACCGCAGTCCGCAATTGAATAAGAAGGTGGGTGGAGCATCAACTAGCAATCATCTGACAGGGTGTGCTGCGGATATTAGAGTGACGGGGGTGGAGCAACTGATACGCTATGCCGCCATCCTATTGGATTATGCGGATGAATCACATCAGGACTTCGATGAACTGCTGATAGAGCGAAATCGCTACGGTGTCATCTGGCTGCACTTTGCTGTGCGGCCGCGCGATAATCGCCGTAAGGTGGCATTAATACAAGCGTAGATAATGCCTGGAAACCCTGTTAGGACACAGATTTGTTATTAATTTATGTAAAAAGTATGAATCGTGACATATTTTTATTAATTTTGCACCCATAATTAATAAGCCACCCAAAATGATGAATCAAGTAAAAAGGAATATGGCCTGTCTGGTATCGGCATTGCTGTTGGCTGTTTCGGCTTCGGCAACCACCAACTGGGCTAACGTGACCAAGCGCTATGTAGTGAATCCCTGCTTCGACAATAACAGCGAAGAGGGCTGGACGTGGGAGAGCAACGCATCTACCCAGGCTGTGCGAGTGGAGTGTATAAGTTTCTATAACGGCAATTTTGACCTGCACCAGAAACTGAAAAAACTGCCGAGGGGCCACTACCGACTGTCGGTACAGGGCTTCTATCGTATTGGCGACAACAATTCGGCCTATAATGCCCATCAGCAGGGTAGGGAGAATTTGACGGCTAGTATTTATGCCGGTTCTGGCTCTAAGAAACTGGTGAGCCTGTATTCGGCATCGATGGACAATAATGCGGCCAACCGCTGCTGGACTAATGACAATGTGCACTGGTATCCCGACGGTAAGGAGGCCGCTGAGGAAGCATTCGCTAAAGGACAGTACTGGAATGAGTTGGAGTTTGATGCCGATGGCGATGTGGTGATAGGCGTGAAGTGCAGCGAATATAACGACAACAACTATTGCGTGCTGGACAACTTTAAACTGGAATATGCCGGCAATAGCGAGGGCGGAAAGGTATGGATAGACCTAACCGACCAGCTACTGAGAAACCCGGGTTTTGACGGCAACAACCAAAGTGGTTGGACGTGGGAAAGTGGCGCAAGTTCGCAGAATGCTGATTATAACTGTATGGAGTTCTGGAACGGCTGGTTTAATATATGGCAGACGGTAAAGGACCTGCCAAAGGGCAAATATCGCCTGAGCGTTCAGACATACTATCGAGTAGGCGATAACGACTGGGCGTATGACAGCTATAAGAACGGTACGGAAGAAATCACAGCTGTGATGTATGCCGATGACCAGAATAACTATACGCAACAGAAACTGAAAAGTGTGTATTCTGAATCGCTGTCCACCGATGTAGGTGGCTGTTATTGGAACAACGGCCTGTATTTCCCAAACACGATGTTTTCGGCCAGTAGGTGTTTTGAAAAGGATATGTACTGGAACACGATGGAGTTTGAGGCTGAGGGCGACGTAAACATTGGTCTGAAATGCTATGACTACGCAAATAGCAACTGGTGTATCTTTGATAATTTCACGCTGGAGTATTATGGCGAAATGGTGGGTGTGAGCAGCATCGAAGTGACTGCCGGGCAAACGGAGCTGGTGGTAAGCGAAACTGCTGCCCTGAAAGTAAAGGTACTGCCTATAAACGCCACAATGGCATGGGTAGACTGGGATTCGGACAATGAGAGGGTATGCACTGTAGATAAGGACGGCATTGTGACTGCCGTGGGCGAGGGTACAGCTACCATTACGGCTACAGCCGCCGACGGCTCGGGTGTGACGGGCAGCATCACCATCACCGTGGTGCGAAATCCGGCTACAGCCAATTCGCTGGTTATCAATGAGATTATGGTGTCTAACGTGGACGAATACCTTAGTGGAGCATATAATTTCGACGGATTCGTTGAACTGTATAACCCCACTAACCGTGGCGTAGAACTGGCTGGACTGAAAGTGAGCGATACTGCCAACGGCGAGGGCCCCTGGACTATGCCTGGCAATATAGGTATAGTGCCCGCCAAGGGCTATAGAATAGTATGGTTCGACAGCAACAATATCGACCAGAAGAATGCCCCGTTCAAGCTTGACTTGGACGGTGGCACCATCAGCATTACCGATGCCTCGGGCAGCGAAATAGCAAAACAGAATTATCCGGCTGGCGTGGAGCGTGTGAGCTACGCTCGCGCACAGGATGGTACAGGCGAGTGGGGACTGACAGCCACGCCAACACCAGGCAGCTCGAACAACGGCATTGCTCATGCTACGGAACAGATTAATGCTCCCGTAGTAGACCAGCCCTCACAGCTTGCTTCAGGGCCATTGACGGTTAAGGTAACCATTCCTGCCGGATGCACACTGCGCTATACTACCGACGGCAGTCTGCCAACGATGACGAATGGTGAAACCAGCAGCACGGGGCGATTTAATGTGAGTGAGACCACTAGCTTGCGCTTCCGTCTGTTTGCTGACGGTAAGTTGCCGTCGAGGGTGACAACCCGTTCGTATATCTTCGGCGCATCAGAATTCTATCTGCCAGTTGTGTCTGTGGTCACTGACCCGAATTTTCTTTACAGTCAGGAGTATGGAGTGTTTGAGAAAGGTCCCAACGGTCGTCCTGGCAACGGGCAGTCGAGCAATTGCAACTGGAACATGGACTGGGAGCGCCCCGTAAACTTCTCGTATATGGATGCCGACGGCAAGATGACATTGAATCAGGATGTGAACCTTGAGATGTGTGGCGGTTGGAGTCGCGCATGGACTCCACATTCTTTCAAACTGAAAGGTAACAAGGAGCTGGGTGGCGACAAGAATCTGCTGTACCCATTCTTAAGTCAGAAACCTTACATACGCAACCGTACCCTGCAGATACGTAACGGCGGTAATGATACGGGTTGCCGTATCAAGGATGCTGCGCTGCAGTACCTCTTGCAGTCGTCGGGAATAAATGTGGACTGTCAGGGCTACGAGCCTGTACATGAGTTTATCAATGGTGAGTATATTGGTGTGATGAACATCCGCGAGCCAAACAACAAGCACTACGTGTATGCCAACTACGGCTGGGATGAGGACGAGATAGATCAGTTTGAGATGTCGCCAGACTCAGGCTATGTGCAGAAGTGCGGTACGCCCGACGCCTATCTTGAGCTGGTAGACGTGCTATCGCCCGACGCAGCCAACACGGAGACGTATAAAGAGATTTGTCGCAGGATTGACGTAGATGCGTATATCAACTATATGGCAGCACAATTGTATCTGGGCAACTCAGACTGGCCTCAGAATAACGTGAAGGGATTCCGTCATTGTGAGGATGGTAAGTTCCGTTTCGTGTTCTACGACCTCGACGGTGCATTCAATTCAAGCAGTCCGTTCCAGAATTTCATGGATAAGGAGAGATATACCTTCGATCAGCTTTATCCCACCTCGCTGGGACGTATCACAGATCATATACGTTTTGTAACTCTATTCAAGAATTTGATTAAGAACGCTGACTTCCGTCGCCGGTTTATCGATGCCTACTGTATCATGGGCGGCAGTGTGTTTGAGAAGAACCGTGCCAACCAGATAATCAACGAGTTGCTGAATCGTGTGGAGCCTGCCATGAACCTGAATGGGGAGAGTGCTTCATGGACAGCCAATGACCTGATTGACAAGTTGACGAATCGCCAGAATACTGCCACCAATGCTCTGAAAAACTATTCGGCATTTGGTGTGAAAAATACTAACACTCAGTCCGTCAGTCTTAGCACTGACGCAGAGGGTGGTACAATCTTTGTCAACGACCAGAAAGTGCCTACCGGTAAGTTCTCCGGTCATCTTTTGGCCCCTGTGAAGCTTCGTGCTCAGGCGCCTGCGGGCTATGAGTTCAAAGGATGGTTGGATAATGCTGGCAATGTGAAGTATAGCGAGCAAGAGATAACCATGCCTACTGGCAAGGTAGAACTTAAGGCCAGTTTCAGAGCCATGACAGATGCAGAGAAGGAGGAACAGGGTATAGCGCCTGTACGTATCAACGAGGTAAGCGCCGCCAACGACAGCTATATCGACGAGAATGGCAAGAAGGGCGACTGGGTGGAACTGTACAATACTACCGACAAAGAGATAGACGTGGAAGGCATGTATCTGACAGACAATCTGGACAAGCCAGAGAAATACCAAATCACGAAAGGCGAGACCCAGGCAAGAACCATCATCCCTGCTCATGGCTATCTGATAATTTGGTGTGACAAGCGTACCACGACCAATGGCGGTTTGCATGCCTCATTCAAGATTAACGATGATGGCGGACAGCTGCAACTGATGGCAGCCGACAAGAGTTGGACGGATGTCATCGACTATACAGCCCATGACTCAAGATCGACGGTGATGCGCTATCCTGACGGATGTGCCGATGTATATACCACCAATGTGCCTACCATCGGACTATGCAATGTAATGACCAGTTACGTAGCGGTGGTTGAACAGAATGGTGCTTCTGGCATCACTCCAGTCATCTCGGGTGCCGACGGATTCCGTATGTGCTACGGTTCGCAGCAGCTGTTGCTGAAGAGCAATGCCTCTGATGCAGTTGAGGTAGCCATTTACACAGCTGATGGCAAACTGGTGGAGGAAACTACTGTTTGCATTATTGGCGAGACGGGTCATCTCGACGTGTCGCCTCTCGCTTCTGGTTTCTATGTGGCCCGTGCAAAAGATGCTAATGGCCGGCAGGTTAATTGCAAGTTTATGAAGTAAATTGCACATTGATTAAAGATTGAGTAAGAAATCTTGTTAAAATCTATTAAAACCTGCTGATTTTCGCATGGAAATTAGTACTTTTGCCATGAAAATAGTAGTGAAAAGAATAATTTGAAAAGAAGATGAATAATCATTCAGTGATTGGCGCCAAAATAAGGGGCCTCAGAGAGACAAAGAATCTCAGCATCGAGCAGATTGCAGAGCGCAGCGGACTGACCGTGGAGCAGATTGAGAGTATAGAAACCGACCAGAACCTTCCATCGCTAGGTCCGCTGATCAAGATAGCACGTGCACTAGGTGTGCGTCTGGGAACCTTTATGGACGACAACGACGACCTGGGGCCAATCGTGACCCGTGCAGCCGATCGCGAAAAGGACAGCAGCATCAGCTTTAGCAACGATGCTACCGATGCCCGCAAACACATGGAGTATCATCCACTGGCGCAGCAGAAGGCTGGTCGCCACATGGAGCCATTTGTGATTGACATCAATCCTGAAGAAAGTCCTGCATTCCAGCTCTCGGCTCACGAGGGCGAGGAGTTTATCTACGTGATGCAGGGTGAGGTAGAGATAGTATATGGCAAGGAGACATACAAGCTGGGCGAGGGTGACTCGATATTCTACGATAGTATCGTGAAGCACCACGTGCACGGTGCCCCCGGCAAGTCAGCTAAGATTCTCGCAGTAGTTTATATTCCATTCTAAAGACGATGAGCAACGTAAGACTTGATATGGCGGGCAGACCGCTGCCTGATAGAACTTATCCGGCTGAGACGGGATCGGAGGGGTATAAGCTGTGGGAGAGAACTCTGGGCGAATGGCTGGAGTATTGGGCCGAGACTACCCCTGATAAGGAATATATAGTGTATAGCGACCGCAACCTGCGATTCACTTGGAGCAAGTTCAACGAGCGTGTGGACAATCTGGCCAAGGGACTTATCTCGATAGGCGTAAAGAGGGGATCGAACGTGGGTATTTGGGCCACAAACGTGCCTGACTGGCTGACATTCCTGTATGCTACGGCTAAGATAGGTGCTGTGCTGGTGACAGTGAACACCAACTACAAGCAGAACGAGCTGGAGTATCTGTGTAAGGACTCTGACATGGAGGTGCTGTGTATCACCGACGGTACATGGGACTGTAACTATGTGGACATGACCTACACCATGCTGCCAGAGTTGAAGACCTGCGAGCGCGGACACCTGAACAGCGAGCGATTCCCATACCTGAAGAACGTAGTATATATAGGTATGGAGAAGTATCGCGGTATGTACAACACAGCCGAGCTGCTGCTGCTGGGACAGAACGTGGAGGACGAGACGCTGAACGAGATGAAGAAGCAGGTGAGCTGCTACGACGTGTGCAACATGCAGTACACCAGCGGTACCACTGGATTCCCCAAGGGTGTGATGCTGACTCACTTCGGAATTTCGAACGACGGATACTTTACTGGCGAGAATATGGGATTTACCCAGGACGACAAGCTCTGCGTGTGTGTGCCACTGTTCCACTGCTTCGGCGTGGTGCTGGCCACGATGAACTGTCTTACCCACGGATGTACCGAGGTGATGGTAGAGAAATTCGACCCGCTGGTGGTGCTGGCCTCTATCCACAAGGAGCGCTGTACCGCAGTTTACGGTGTGCCCACGATGTTTATCGCTGAGCTGAACCACCCGATGTTCGACATGTTCGACCTGAGTTGTCTGCGCACAGGTATCATGGCCGGAAGTCTCTGTCCTATCGAACTGATGAAGCAGGTGAGCGAAAAGATGTTTATGACCATCACCAGTGTGTACGGCCTCACAGAGTCGTCGCCTGGTATGACGCAGACCTGTCTGAACGATACATTTGAGCAGCGATGCACTACGGTAGGTCGCGACTTCCCGTTTGTTGACGTGAAGGTGCTCGACCCCGAGACTGGCGAGGAATGCCCAGTGGGAGTGCAGGGCGAGATGTGCTGCAAGGGATTCAACGTGATGAAAGGATACTATAAGAACCCCGAAGCTACGGCCGAGGTTATCGACAAGAACGGTTATCTGCACTCGGGCGACCTGGGTGTGAAGGACGAGCAGGGATTCTATAAGATTACAGGACGTATCAAGGATATGATTATCCGCGGCGGTGAGAATATCTACCCACGCGAAATCGAGGAGTTCCTCTATCACATGCCAGGAATACGCGACGTGCAGGTGGCTGCCGTACCATCAAAGAAATACGGCGAAGCTGTGGGCGCATTTATCATACTGGAGGAAGGCGCCCAGATGACCCCAGAAGACGTACAGCTGTTCTGTCGCGGCAAGATAGCACGCTACAAGATACCTAAGTACGTGTTCTTCATCAAGGAGTTCCCACTCACCGGATCGGGCAAAATCCAGAAGTTTAAACTGAAGGAGATGAGCCTGAAGCTGTGCGAGGAGCAGGGAATAGAAGTAATTTAGAAGTTAGAGGTTAGAGATACGCTCTGCCGATCGATTCTGAACGATAACTAAAAACCATGATTATGAGGAGACTATATAGTTGTATGTTTTCAATACTGCTTCTGCTGGCGACAACGCCGGCAGGGGCAGCTGTATGGACAGGCGTTTCTCCTCGTGTATTCACACAATACACATCGGCCGAAGGACTGGCCGACAACAGCGCGCAAACTATAACCTGCACCAAGACGGGACGACTGGTGATAACCACCGTGGGACAGATAAACTTCTACGACGGAGCAAAATTCTCGTATATCGACCCTACCGACGAGAACATCTATGCTCTGCCTGAGTATCGAGGCAACTATCATCTGTACTTCGACCGATATCACCACATCTGGCTTAAGAATACGCACACTGTGACGTGTGTTGACCTGATAACCGAGCGATTTGTGTCGTCAATAGACGACGAGTTCCACAAGTTTGGCATGAACGAGCGAGTGCTGGATTTGTTTGTGGACAGCACGGGTGTAGTATGGCTACTGGGCGCCAACGGACTATACAACGTAGCCACACAAAAGACGCTGAAAACGCGCTCACAACTGAATCTGCAGGACGTGGAGGTGTATAAGGACAAGTATGTGATGCTGTTCTACGAAAACGGTCTGGTGGAGCGATACGATATAGCTACTGGCAGGAAGGTGGCCGAGAGTAGGGCTTATGGCGACTCAGACGGAATGCGATACGGCGCCTCGTCGCTGGTGATGAAATACCACCAGAAGGTTTACCAGATGCGCAATGGTAACAAGGAGGCCATACTGATGAACTACGACGTGGACAACAACCAGTGGAGCGAGCTACTGCGCACGCCTTATCATCTGAACAATATGGCGTTCAAAGACTCGATGATGTATGTGGCATGCGAATACGGATACTGGATAGTAAACCTGAATACGCTGGTGCCCGTACACGTGGATGGAATGATGCTGTTCAGTGGCGAAGAGCTGCATACTGACGTAAACGTGATAGCATTCGACCGCCAAGGTGGTATGTGGATTGGTACCGAGAGGCGTGGACTGATGTACTCACGCCCGTTCAGGGTGCCGTTCCATCTGTATCGATGGGGTGATCCTAAAGCCGACCGCTACGGCACGATGATGAACAACGTGCCAGCCTATAGGCAATTCCGCAACCGCACGGTGAACTGTGTATATAAGGATTCGCGCGGATGGACTTGGGTGGGAACGACACAGGGACTGCAGTTGTATCGCCGCGAGAGCGACATGTTGCCGCAGGTGTTTACCAAAAAAGAGGGACTGTATAACAACATCATACACTCGGTGATAGAAGACCTGAACCACAACATCTGGGTGGCTACCAGCTACGGCATATCGGTGCTGCTGCTGAACGACGAGGGACGTGTGACGTTTGTGAACAGTTACAACCAGTACGACCTTGTGCCCAATGAGGTGTTTGAAAACGGTAAGGCCATGCGAATGCCTGACGGTACGATAGTGATGCAAGGACTGGACCATGTGGTAGAGTTTAATCCCACAACAATGAGCACCCTGGACAACAGATTCGACTTTAAGATATATCCCAAGCTGATACAGTTGCAGGTGAACGGTGTGGACATATCGGCTACAACCGAGCTGGACGGCAAGAGAATACTTGACAGAGCATTGAGCCGTATATGGGCTCTGGACCTGAACTATAATCAGAACTCGATAACGATGGTGTTCTCGGCGCTGAACTACTTCCGTCCGCAGCAGACTTACTATCGCGTAAGGATGAAGGGACTGGACGACGAGTGGCGCATACTATCGCCATACAGTGACGACGGAATGGTGGACAGGAACGGACTGCTGCATCTGCCGCTGATGGGTATACAGCCAGGCGAATATGAACTGGAGGTGCAGGCATCGATGTCGCCCAGCGACTGGGATACCAAGCCATATATGTGGACAATCACTATACATGAACCATGGTGGCGCACCACAGGTGTGTTTGCACTCTTCGGACTATTGCTGATAGTACTGCTGCTGATCAACATCTACTATTATTTGAAGAACGCCACACTGAAGGCTATGCGCAACAGCGAGGAAAATATGCTGGTAAGACGTATATACAACTTTGTGGAGCGTTGTGAAAGTAAGCATGATGTGCTGGAACCATCGCCTGAGGAGTATACCCAGGCCACGCTAGACAGTCAGATCGATCTGGATCCTGCATTTGTAAAGGCACTAGATAAGATAGCGCCTGTGGTGATGCTTGAGCGAAAGCAGAAGAAGATGACCATGCGCCGACTGAGCAATGCTGCCGGAGTGAACGGTAAAGACTTCTATGCTCTGATTACGGCCAACATCTTCAAGAGTCCGCGCATGGTGATAAAGCGCAACCGACTGGTGCAGGCCGAGCGTATGCTGCGTAACACCAAGGCTACGATAGACCAGATAGCTAAAGAGTGCGGATTTGTATCGGCCAACTACTTCGTTGCTTCGTTCTATCAGAAGTACAAGACTACTCCGCAGCAATATCGCCAAAAGCGGTAAGTCGCCACGAACGGTCGTTGGTGCCTTTGTAGTAGATAAATCCTTGATAGTAGTTCTTGGTTTGGTAGAAGCTGCCCTCGCTGGGGTGCAGCTTGCCATCCGTGTTGCGATACATATAATTGTAGTATCCCTGTTTTAGCAGAATGCGTGCAGTGTAGAAGTGTTGCGGGTTGCTATTGTTGCCCAGATGTGGCTCCATGCTGTAGATAGAAGTATCTTCGCAAGCCCATCGGCCCGATACCATTGGGGTGCCGTTCATACCAGTATCGTTAAGCTGGAAGTTCACCCATACGTATTCGCTCTGGATGTCGTTCTCGATGTTGTCGCTATTGCGAATGTAGAACGATCCGTGGGCATCTTCATCGTAGATGTAGTTGATGCGTGGACGGTTTTCGGGTAGCATCACCTGGTAGTTCTCGCCATCCCAGATGATCTTGTCGATACCCATGGTGGGATGCGACACATCGAGCACCTCGAACTTGTGGTACACATTGCCTGCATCGAAGATAAGCAGTCGGCAGTGGCTCCATTCCATACCGTTGTTGGTATTGAGATTGGCGGGCACGTTAGTGCGTATGTCGTAGTCCTGATGGTTCTGCATTACCACAGCGTAAATCTGCTCATCAGGATTGGTTACTGGCAACTGACCGTAGTTGACAACCATCGACACCTGCTGGTGGCTTTGGCGATTGTCGATGTCGGTATTAGGTGTGACGCTCATGCTAAGTTTCATCTTCTGTTCGCACACCATAAACGGTACTCGTAGCATCTTAGTGCCCGTGTCTTCGTCGGTAACCTCAAGCATGTAGTTGCCACTCATCTTCAGTCGGCACCTGTCGTTGGGTATCTGCAGACGGTAGTGAGTGTAGGGTATGATGGTGTTGATGGAGTGCTCGAAATCGTCGATAGGATTGCCGTCGAATCCCTCCAGATAGTCGCTCTTAAACACATCCTCTGCTATCTGCCAATCAGCTTCGCATAGTGTTATCTCGTAGACGTAGCGATGGTAGTCGTGCGACAGTTCGTCGAACGAGATGTTGAGCACATCATCGCTGTTCAATCGCATTACGGGTAGCGATAGCCAATTGGTGTTGACTACAGCCTGTAGCGATTTTATCTGCGGCTCTAGGATAGAGCAACTATAGTTGCCCCCTGCCGCAGCCACAACCGCGAGGCTTAATAATGCACAGAGAAAATACCTTTTCATCGACGTCGTTCGGTGATGATACCGTGGCGGTAGGCATAAAGCAACTCCTTAAGGTCGGCAATCTGCGAGCGCAGTTCCTCGCCCTTATCGGTATCGGCCACCAGCATACGATGGGCCGACATCTCGATAATCTGAGTGGTCGACTTGATATCGATTTCGCGCATGATGGCATCGCGGGCCGAGGTGAACGGTTCATGCTGAACCAGTTGGAATCCACGCGAGTGATACACCAGCGTGTAGCCGGCAATACCTGTCTCGTGGTGATAGGCCTCAGAGAATCCGCCATCTATCACCATCAGTTTGCCGCCAGCCTTGATGGGATTCTCGCCACTGCCAGCATGTACGGGCACGTGACCATTGATGATGTGACGAGCCTGCCCCTTCACGCCGAAGGCATCGAGTATGCGGTCGCAAACCTCTTCGCTGTCACGCAACTTAAAGTAGTTACCCTTCTTCTCCCGGTGTGTGTCCTTATCCTCGAGGAAATAGCGCTCGAAGGTGGCCATCTTTGACTTACAGAACAATGGCGACTGGGGGCCGCACCACAGATAGATAAAGTAGTCGCGTGCGTAATCCCTATCGACCGAATCGTTTTGGAACGCCTCGCGTATCATCATTCCGATGTTGTGCATCAGATCCTTGCCCGAATAGCTGCGACCTGGATAAATCTCGACCTCCTTGAGCGAGCCGTCATCATTGAGAGGTATGGCTGCGTGGAATAGCAGATTGCTGTTGCTGATGGTGTACATACATCCGTGCGACAGCAGCGTGCGTATGTGCTTGTGCAACTTCTCGCTGATACGGAATGAGTGGTGCAACTTGTGCATCAGGTCGCTCTCCTCGTCAGTCATGTGGTTGGGATCGGCAGGATCGACCGTTGGGAAGTTGCAGCTCTTCATCTTATATTGACGGCCATCGATGGTGCACAGGTGCTTGTCGTAGTCGATAGAGCTAAGCAAGCAGCGATCGGCCATCTTCCATTCGGGATGACGCATGAAGATTTCGGCCTCGGTCTTGAACTGTAGCACGGCGATGGCCTTGTGCATCTTGGCTGTGAGTTGTTGGGTCTTGTCGTCCATAGTGTTGCCTGGCATCAGCTTGGGCATAAACTCCAGGCACGGATCGTTGCCATACACATCGAGAGCAAAAGTGGCTAGTGGCACCAGGTTGATGCCATACTCCTCGATGGTATTCAGGTTGGCATATCGTAGGCACAAGCGAAGTACATTGCAGATACAAGCATCGTTACCAGCCGAAGCACCCATCCAAAGCACATCATGATTGCCCCACTGGATATCCCACGAGTGATATTGGCGCAGGGTGTCCATAATAATATGTGCACCGGGACCGCGATCGTAGATGTCGCCAAGGATGTGCAACTGGTCTATGGCCAGACGCTGGATGACGTTGCAGATGGCACAGATGAAATCATCGGCGCGACCTGTAGATATGATGGTATTGACGATGACGCTGACATAGGCCGCCTTGTCGTTGTCGCTCAGACTCTCGTGTAGCAGTTCCTCGATGATATACGAAAAGTCGGGTGGGAGCGACTTGCGCACCTTGGAACGGGTGTACTTGCTGCTGACATCGCGACACACTTTTACCAGTTGGTGGATGGTGATGCGATACCAGTCTTCTATATCCTGCTCCTGAGCCTTGATGAGCTCAAGTTTCTCTTCGGGATAGTAGATGAGCGTGCAGAGTTCCTTTTTCTCGCTCTCGCGTATATCATTGCCAAACAGCTCGTTAACTTTTCGCTTGATGTTGCCCGAGGCATTTTTCAGGATATGGCGGAAGGCCTCGCTCTCGCCGTGTATATCGGCCAGAAAGTGCTCGGTGCCCTTGGGGAGTGCCATGATAGCCTCGAGGTTTATTATCTCAGTAGAAGCATCCGCAATAGTGGGGAACGACTGAGAAAGCAGCTGCAAATAGTGCAGATCGGCGTCATTGTTTGTGAGATGTGTCATATCTTCAGATGGTTTTTTAGATTGTTACGAAGTTTTTCGGTTGTTTTGTCGTTGAGTGGGGAGATAGGCATGTAGCCCTCGTCGAGCAGAGTCGTCTCGCTAAGCACCTGTATCAGGCGTGCGGCGTTCTTGGTGAGGTTGGCCTCTTCCAGTTGCTCGGATAGTTTGTCATCGTTTACGTTGTCGCGATATAGTTCGCGTGTCAGTTCGATTACCCCCAGCAGGGTGGGCGATTTAAGCAGCTGACGCATGATGCGCATCAGATAGTCGGTCTGGTCGCCCTGATAGTCGCCAACCAGTTGTCTTATTGGTTTGGGGCGCTTGTAGCCATTGGGGTAGTAGGCAGCTATCTTGGTGGTGTCGATGAGTGGTGCCGATAGTCCCAGCAGTCGGATGCCGTAGTCGGTATAGTTTACGATATTCTCGTGCTCGGCAAAGATCAGCAGCTTTCGCCACTCGATGAGTCGTGGGTCGAACGATTCGGGTTTAATCCATCGTTTGTCGCCCATGATGCCCACCTTGATTATCGCACGTATTGCTGCCAGAGTGTTTTCGTCCATCTGTTCCAGAGTGTTCGAGTCCATCACCTTCTGGTATATGGCAAACGTCTGCAAAGCCATTTCAGCAGGGGTGATAGTATTGGTGGTTACAGCATTGCGGATTTCCTCGATACGAGGGTTCCAACCAAGTTTCTGGAATGATGATGACTCCATCTTGCCAAAGGTGATGATGGAGTAGGCGTGCAGGATGAAGTCGCGATGGTATATCAGTATGGCTGCACGCTGTTGTGGTGGCAACTGTTCGAGCGCAAATGGCTGCAGTTGCCCGTGTAGGGTCAGCACGTAGCGTATGTTCATCTTCTGGGCACATCGCAGAGCCTTGGTTTGTACCATCTGGTTCACGCCGTGCACGTGGATGATGTCGGCTTGCATGTCACGAGCCTGCTGGTAGAACGACTTAGCGTTGTCGGCCACCTGTACGTTGGCGCTATGTCGCAGTCTCTCTACCAGCAGCTGTACGTGCTTGTGTATCAACTCATTGTTCTTTGGGTAAATATGTAATATATTCATAATGGCTGAACAGATTCTTCCAGAATATGCGCCAGCGCATGGCTTGTCGGGCAAAGAACGACGGATGGAGCTCGTAGTACTTAAGCAGATCAACGGCCAGTCGCTTTTTGATAACGATAAAATCGTAGCGCCCCCAGCGATAGTGATAGCGCTTGCGGTTTCGCATCTTCTGTGGCTTGCGCTCTATGCGGGTGACGTGGTCTTTTGCGTCAGATAGTTCGGCAAAAGCCTGCATCTTGATGCCCCTTTTCGTGAGGTAACCCAGCGTCAGGTCGGCAGTTGTATCGATGCTATCGCTGATGGATTTCAGAATGTTGTTGTCAACGGGGGCATATCTGGCACAGGTAAATATTACCCAGTCGTTTTTGGCAGCTTTGATACCTATGTTGTACGCCTGCTTCTTGCTCAGGGCATAACCCTCCGACTTGGGCAGGAACGTGGAATACAGGTTGTTATATTCCTTCTTGAGCAGCTTCAGTACGTCTGGAGTTTCGTCAGTTGACGACTCGTCGATAACAATAACCTCATAGCCAGGCTCGTACTGCTGGTTAAGGAAAAGTGGTAAGCTTTCCTTCAGTTCGAACGCCTGGTCGTAAGCGGTCATTATGATAGAGAATCTCCGTTCGTTTATACTCATTTCAATTGTCAATTATCAATTATCAATTGTCAATTATCAATTGTCAATTATCAATTATCTACAGTTCGTCGCTCATATAGCCCTTGGGTAGTCGGCGACAGTTATACTGTGAAGCCATAATCTCACCGTAGGCACCGGCCGATCGTATGGCCAACAGGTCGCCACGCTTAGCCTTGTTCAGGTCAATCTGCTTGGCAAACACATCGGTGCTCTCGCAGATAGGACCAACTACATCATAGGCTTCGGGGGCTTCATCACTGCTGATGTTCTCGATCTTGTGGTAAGCCTGATAGAGTGCGGGGCGAATCAGATCGGTGAATCCTGCATCTACGATGGCGAATTTCTTTACAGCGCCCTCCTTTATATATAAGGTACGCGTGATGAGGCTTCCGCACTGGGCTGCTACGGCACGACCAAGTTCGAAGTGCAGAGTCTGTCCTGGTTGCAACTTGAGTTTCTTGGCGTAGGTGTCGAAGTAAGCCTTGAAGTCGGGGATGGGCACACGGTTAGGATGCTCGTAATCGATGCCAAGTCCGCCACCCACGTTGATATGCTCTACGCGGATGCGATGGCTGATAAGCTCCTGTTGCAGTTCGTTCACGCGATTGCACAGAGCCTCGAAGTCGCCCATGTCCAGTATCTGCGATCCGATGTGGAAGTGCAATCCTACAAACTTAACGTTTGCCATCTCTTCGGCCTTGCGTATCACCGTCACCATATCGCGCATGGCGATACCAAACTTGTTTTCGGCAAGTCCCGTGGTGATGTTGGCGTGGGTGTGAGCACCTACGTTTGGATTCAGTCTGAAAGCCACACGAGCCACCTTGCCCTTAGCAGCAGCAAGTTCGTTGATAACCTCGAGCTCGGGTATGCTCTCTACGTTGAAGCAGAAGATGTCGTTGTCGAGTCCGAGATTAATCTCCCAGTCGCTCTTGCCCACACCTGCAAAAACAATCTTATTGTTTGGGAATCCAGCCTTAATAGATGCCTCAACCTCGCCTCCGCTCACGCAGTCGGCACCAAGTCCAGCCTCGCGGATGATACGGAGGATGCGTGGATTAGCATTAGCCTTGACGGCATAATGAACCACAAATCCCTCGTGTCTGCCCGCCTCGTCGTTAATCTCCTTGAGAGTGCGACGCAGTAGTTCTGTGTCGTAATAGTAGAAAGGTGTCTCTATCTCGCTGAACCTCTCTACTGGGAATATTCCTTTAGCCATTGTCTTGTTTGTCTCTCTCTAAATTCTAAAATCTTACTTCTTACTTCTTGAAAATCGTGTCGCTAAGCTTCTGCAGAGCACGCTTCTTGTCCTCTTCGCGGATCAGGAACGAGATGTTGTAGTTAGAACCACCGTAGCTTACCATGCGTACGGGGATATCCTTCAGAGCATCGAGTGCGATAGTCTCGAAACCTACGTTGCTCCAGTCCAGGTCGCCCACTACACAGATGATACACATGTTGGTATCCACGGTCACGGTGCCGTACTTCTTCAGCTCGTCTACTATCTCGCCCAGGTGTGCAGAGTTGTCGATACTCATAGATACACCAACCTCGGATGTGCAAACCATATCGATAGGAGTCTGGTAGCTCTCGAATATCTCGAATACCTTACGCAGGAATCCTGTAGCCAGCAGCATGCGGCTCGACTTGATCTTGATAGCGGTGATGTTGTCCTTAGCGGCGATGGCCTTAATCTTGCCATACTCGGTCTTGTTGCTGATGGTGGTACCCTCGGCATCAGGATCCATAGTGTTGAGCAAGCGAACGGGGATGCCGGCATACTTAGCAGGCTGAACGCATGTTGGGTGCAGAATCTTAGCACCGAAGTAAGCTAACTCAGCAGCCTCTTCGAAGTGCAACTGGTGTACGGGCTCTGTGCCATCAACCACGCGTGGGTCGTTGTTGTGCATACCGTCGATATCAGTCCATATCTGAATCTCTTCGGCAGAGATAGCGGCACCAATCAGCGAAGCGGTATAGTCGCTACCTCCACGCTGCAGGTTGTCGATCTCGCCATAAGCGTTGCGGCAGATGAATCCCTGAGTAAGATAAACCTGTGCGCCCTCGTTCTCCTTCATCAGAGCGGCTAGTTTCTCCTTGATATATACTGGGTCGGGTTCTGCATTCTTGTCGGTACGCATAAAGTCGAGAGCGTTCAGCAGTACGGCCTTGATACCGATTTCGTTCATGTAGTTAACCACCATGTTGGTTGAGATGATCTCACCCTGAGCCACGATGCTCTTCTCCTCGAAGCTAGTAAAGAGCTCCTTGGTGAACGAACGCAGGTAGTCGAACTCGCTCTTAAGGAACTCGCGTGTAGCAGCCTTGGTCTCATCCTTGCTGTACAGCTCGTCGACATGCTTGTCGTACTTCTGTTCCAGACGGTTGATAACCTCGTTGGCGCCATCGGGGTTCTTCTTATAGAGATAGTCCGAAATCTCTACAAGACTGTTGGTGGTGCCCGACATAGCTGAAAGCACTACGAAAACTGGTTCGTTAAACTTGGTAACAAGTGCTGTTACCTCCTTCATTCTCTCTGGGGTGCCGACGGATGTACCGCCGAATTTCATAACTTTCATAAGCCTTATGTTTTTATCTTTTTTATCTTAATTCTCAATTCTCTGGTTTTGCCTCCGCTTTGCGTACAATCACCTGTTCCATCTTGCCGTCGAGACATTGGAACGCTTTGCCTGGATACTTGTTAACCAGTCTGATTTTGTGTGTCGACATGATGACGGCCGTACCTTTCTCAGCGATGCTCCTAAGCAGTTGCATGATATTGTCGGCAGTATCCTTGTCGAGGTTGCCGGTAGGCTCATCGGCGATGATGAGTTGGGGGTTGTTCAGGATGGCTCGAGCGATGGCTACACGTTGCTGTTCGCCACCCGAAAGCTCATTGGGCATGCTTTCCTTCTTGTTGACCAGCCCCACCATGTTCAGTACTTCGTCGATACGTTGTTCTCTACGCTCCTTTATTTTCCATCCAGTGGCTTTAAGCACAAAGTCGAGGTTGCGATAAACGGTGCGATCGCCCAGTAACTGGAAGTCCTGGAACACTATGCCAATTTCGCGGCGCAATCCCGGAATCTCCTTGCGACGTATGGTCAACAGGTCGCGATCCAGCACCATAGCCTCGTCGCCCTCGTCCACATCGAGTTCGCAATATAGTGTCTCCAGCAGCGAGCTCTTGCCCGCGCCCACGCGACCAATGATGTAGACGAAGTCGCCTTCTTCTACCTCCAGGTTCACTCCCTCTAGGATTTTCTCTCCCGAGCGCTGGTACACGTTTACATTCTTATAATTTATCAGCATAAACTGTCAATTATCAATTGTCAATTATCAATTACTTCATCTTTCCGGCGGCTTTGGCTTCGCGGCGTTGCTTGTCCCAGTTGGGGTCGTGGCGCTTGTGCAGTTCGTCAGCCACTTGCTCTATGCGTAGCCCCTTGCTCGTAAGCAGCACAGTCAGGTGATATAGCAGGTCGCTGGCCTCGTAAATCAGATGCTCGTTTGTGCCGTTGGTAGCCTCGATTACGGTTTCGAGAGCCTCTTCACCCACCTTTTGGGCTATCTTGTTGATGCCATCCTTAAATAGTTTGGTGGTATAGCTACCCTCGGGCATCTGTTCGTAGCGCAGGTTGATAAAGTCCTGCAGCTCGCTCAGGAATGTCACTCCGCTATTGTTCTCCTCGCCCCAACAGGTATCTGTACCAGTGTGACAAGTAGGTCCGTCGGGAGTAGCCTTAACCAGCAGTGTGTCGTTGTCGCAATCCACCATTATGTCTACCAGATGCAGGAAGTTACCACTGGTTTCGCCCTTGGTCCACAGACAGTTACGACTACGGCTCCAGAAGGTTACCTTTCGGGTCTTGATGGTCTTCTCGTATGCCTCCTCGTTCATATACCCCAACATCAGCACGTTCTTGGTGCGTGCATCCTGGATGATTGCGGGAACAAGCCCACCGCTCTTTTCAAAATCTATTTTCATTTCTTCTTTATTTTATTCTGTTTTAACACAGAGGTACAGAGATACAGAGTTTTTAACCTTGTCCTTATCCTTATTCCTCTGTGGTTCTTTGTGCCTCTATTTTCTCTGTGTTTAAATTTATAATCTGACGTTTATTCCCTCATCTTTCAGATAGCGTTTCAGCTCTGGGATGGGGATTTCGCCGAAGTGGAACACGCTGGCGGCTAGGGCGGCGTCGGCATGACCCTCGGTGAATGTGTCGCGGAAATGCTCCTTCTTACCCGCACCGCCGCTGGCGATGATGGGTATCGACAGATTGTCGGCAAGCTCTCGCAGAGCCTCGTTGGCATATCCCTCTTTCACTCCGTCGTGGTCCATCGATGTGAATAGTATCTCGCCCGCTCCACGCTCCTGGGCCTCGTGAGCCCACTCGAATAGTCCGCGCTCTGTACGCTCGCGACCACCTTTCAGATAGCAATGCCAACCATCGGCATCGAATCGCGCATCAATCGCGCACACGCATACCTGCGAACCAAAGCGATTGGTTATCTCGTCGATAAGTTCTGGTCGGCGTATGGCGGCACTATTCACGCTCACCTTGTCGGCTCCGGCATAAAGCAGACGCTCCACATCGGCCAGCTCGTTGATACCACCACCCACGGTGAATGGGATGTTGATCTCCTGAGCCACGCGCGTAACCATGTCGGTAAACGTCTTGCGCCCCTCGAAACTAGCGGTGATGTCGAGAAAGCAGAGTTCGTCGGCACCTTGCTCGCTGTAGGCCTTGCCCAGAGCCACTGGGTCGCCCGCGGAGCGCAGGTTTACGAAGTTGGTGCCCTTTACGGTCTCACCATCCTTCACGTCCAGACAGGGTATTATTCTCTTTGCCAGTCCCATAGTTACTTCTTAATTAAGTACGACAATTCTTTCAGGGCGATCTTTCCCTCGTAGATAGCCTTTCCGAACACTACTGCTGGAACTCTTGCATTCTCGAGTTTTCTGATGTCACTAATCGACGATACTCCGCCGCTGGCTATCAGGTACAGATCGGGATACCTGTCGAGCACACGTTTGTACAGGTCGATGGCAGGTCCGCCCAGTGTACCGTCTTTCGATATCTCGGTACATAGTACCATTCTCACTCCTGCGTCGACATATCTCTTCAAGAAAGGCAGCAGGTCTTCGTCCGAATCCTCTTTCCATCCGTTGATGCTTATCTTTCCGTTGCGCACGTCGGCACCCAGAATTATGCGATCGGGTCCATATTTCTGCAGCCACCATGTAAACAGCTTAGGATCGGTGACGGCTACCGAACCTACTGTCACCATCCGTGCGCCACTCTCAAAGGCTATATCGATATCTTCACTCGTCTTGATACCACCTCCGAAGTCGATGGTAAGATTAGTCTCAGACGAAATCTGTTTCAGCACCTGGCTGTTAACTATATGCTTGCTCTTGGCGCCATCCAGGTCTACCATGTGCAGACGCTCTATGCCAGCTTTTTCAAACTCGCGGGCCATTTCCAGTGGCTCGCCGTAGACGGTCTTCTGGTTGTAATCACCCTTGGTCAAGCGTACACACTGACCTCCGATGATGTCGATGGCGGGTATAAGTTCTATCATAGGTCTATAAAGTTTTTGATTATCTGTTCGCCCACCTTACCACTCTTTTCGGGGTGGAACTGGCAGGCATAGAAGTTATCACGGTGCATGGATGCCGAGTAGGGTAGGATATAGTCAGCCGTAGCGATGGTATCCTGACATACAGGCACATAGTAGCTATGTACAAAATATACGTAAGGGACCTCTCCCGACCTCTCCAAAGGAGAGGAGAATAATCCCTTGAAAATGGGATTCACAGCTCCCTCTCCTTGGGAAAGGGTTGGGGTGAGGTAATTCCATCCCATGCAGGGCACTTTGTCCTCGTGTCGCTCGGGCTTGAAACGCTTCACCTCGGCGTCGAATATTCCGATGCAATCAGTGTCGCCCTCCTCAGAGTGGCGGCATAGCAACTGCTGACCTACGCAGATACCGAAAACGGGCTGCTTCAGGTCGCGAATCACCAGGTCAAGTTTTCGTGCTCGCAGATAGTCCATCGCCTCTCCAGCGTGGCCTTGTCCTGGGAATAGAACTTTGTCGGCCTTCATCAGCAGTTCTGCATCGTCAGTCAGCAATGGCTCGATGCCCAGTCGCTTCAGTGCGTTCACCACCGAATAGATATTCCCCGCGTTGTATTTTACTATTGCTACTTGCATTTTTTTCTTTTATAACACAGAGGTACAGAGATTCAGAGTTTTTATCCTTATTTCTTAGTGGCTCTCTGCGCCTTTGTTTCTCTGTGTTTGTTTTTAACTGAATATAATCGTTTTATTTTTGTAAGTCAGGATTTTGCGCTGGATGTGCTTGCTCACGGCGTGGCTCAGCACAATCTTCTCCAGATCCTTACCTTTCAGCACCAGACTCTCGGGAGTGTCCTTGTGGGTGATGCGAGTCACATCCTGCTCGATGATTGGTCCGGCATCCAGTTCGGCGGTCACATAGTGACTGGTTGCGCCGATAATCTTAACACCTCGCTCGTAGGCCTGATGATATGGCTTGGCACCGATAAATGCCGGCAGGAACGAGTGGTGTATGTTGATGATATGATGCGGATACTCTGCTATCATCTCGTCGCTTATTATCTGCATATAACGGGCCAGCACTATAAACGAGATGTCCTCCTTCTTCAGCAGCTCCATCTCGGCCTTTTCTACCTCCTCCTTGTTGCTGTGGTCCTTCTTGATGCTCCACACGTAGTAGGGTATGCCGAACTGGTCGGCCACATAGCGCAGATCCTCATGGTTTGATACTATGCAAGGTATGTCGCAGTTGAACTCGCCAGCCTTCCAGCGTGCCAGTAGGTCGTACAAGCAGTGACTCATCTTGCTCACGAATATAGCCATGCGTGGGCGCTTGTCGCTATAGTACAAGCTGAACTTCATCTGATAACGCTGAGCATAGAGCGTGGTAATATAGTCGTAAATCTTGTCGCGTGGAATCATGAATCCCTCAAGTTCCCATTCTATACGCATAAAAAACATTCCCTCAACCTTGTCTACATATTGGTCGAGGTATACGATATTACCCTTGTTATCCGTGATAAACTTGGTAACTTCCGAAATAATTCCCTGCTGATCAGGGCAGTGCAATAGCAGAATTGCTGTCGTTTCCATCTCTTCTTATCTATTTACCTATAATTTCAAGGCGCAAAGATACAAAAAAAGAATGTAAAATTGCACAGATTCGGAAAAAAGTGCTAATTTTGCAGCCGAAAACTTTAGAATTTTGCATATTTATGGAATATATGTCACAAGAGGGCTGGGATAAGCTCGTAAACGAACTGAAACATTTAGAGAGTGTAGAACTGCCTGCATGCAAGGATGCTATCTCTGAGGCTCGCGACAAGGGCGACTTGAGCGAGAACTTTGAGTATCATGCCGCCAAGCGCGAACAGGGCCGTCTGCTGGGCCGTATCAGTTTCCTGCAGAAGGTGCTCGAGAATGCACGTGTCATCGATACCGATCTTCTGGGTAAAGATTGCGTAGGATTGCTCAGTCGCGTAGAGATGACCAATTTATCCAACAATGCCAAGATGACTTATACTATCGCCAGCCCCCACGAGGCTAATCTGCGCGAGGGCAAGATTAGTATCAAGTCGCCTATCGCTCAAGCCCTGCTTAATAAGAAGGTTGGCGATGTGGTAGAGGTACGTGTGCCGGCAGGTATGGTAAAACTCAGAATCGAAAGTATAACACTATAAACTGATTAGAGTAAAATTATGAACAAAATTGTATTTATTACAGGTGCTACCAGTGGTATAGGTCTGGGGTGCGCACGCAAGTTTGCTGCCAATGGCGACAAGTTGATTCTTACAAGTCGTAATGCCGCCCGACTGAGCGAGATTTCCGACGAGCTCAAGGCCCAGGGCGCCGAGGTATTAACACTTCAGTTCGACGTGCGCGATCGCGAGGCCGCTCAGAAGGCTATGGATAGTCTGCCAGCAGAGTGGACCAAGATAGACGTGCTGGTAAACAATGCCGGACTGGCACTAGGGCTGGAGCCCGAATACGAGGGTGACTTCAACGATTGGGATGGAATGATCGATACCAATATCAAGGGCCTGCTCACCATGACCCGTCTTATCGTTCCTGGAATGATAGAGCGCAATAGCGGACACATTATTAATATAGGTTCGGTAGCTGGCGATGCTGCTTATGCCGGAGGCAATGTATATTGCGCTACCAAGGCCGCAGTCAAGGCCCTGAGCGATGGATTGCGTATCGACGTGGCCAACACCGCTGTTCGTGTAACCAATCTCAAGCCCGGACTGGTTGAAACCAACTTCAGCAACGTTCGTTTCCATGGCGACACCGAGCGTGCGGCCAAGCTCTATCAGGGCATCAAACCACTTACTAGCGACGATATCGCCGATGTAGCCGTATATGCCGCCAATGCTCCCGCCCACGTACAGATAGCCGAGGTGCTCATTCTGGCCACACATCAGGCAAGCGGTAGCGTCATCGTAAGAAAATAGTGTATGTATTAAACATTATAGTATTAATAAATAAAAAAATGAAAACAATTCGTATTTTTACAATTGCCAGCCTGCTGGCAGCAGTTTCTCTCACATCATGTCTTAAGGATAGCGATGGTAATTCTAACAGCGGTCTCACACCCGCCGAAAAGGAGTATTGCGCTACTATCGTTAAAGGCAATTACACAGGTTCGCTTATTTATGCAGCCAAGAACATTCAGAACGTTAATGATGTTACCGATACGCTTGACATCTCGTGGAGTGTCAACACCGATAGCACACTGACCATCCACAGATTCCCATCGCGTCTGTTGGCCGAGAATATCTCTGACGAGGCACTTAAGAACGCCATCGCTGAGGCTCCTGACCAGGACATCAATTGTCGCATCGGGTTTATTACAAAAAATCCTATCCAGTGGCTCATCAACCCTGCAGCTCCTTGCTTCAATATTCAGTTTGATGGTGCCGAGCACAAGTTTTATGTGGGTTTCTATGTAAACAGCACCAACTCGTTCGGTCGTTACACGTCTAACGACAAGATGGTTGAGATGCAGATAATAGAGGGCGCCATCTTTATGGATAATAATGAGACGGGCTATCTTACAACGGCAACTCCATTCGCCTTCGTGGCCGAAAAGAAGTAAAAACTCTAAACGATAATTTTATTATTTAAAGATAATCAACCCCAAATTTAAAAATTATGAGTGAAGAGATTTTGAATCAGCCCCCTGTAGGTCTGCAGGTTTCTGAGAGTGCAAGGCTCGATCTGCTGTCAGCAGCTAAGTGGGCCAAGTTTTTGTGTATCGTAGGATGCATCGGTGTAGGTTTTCTGTTACTGGTGGCTGTTCTGCTTATGTTCTTAGGCTCGTTCGCAGCTAAGTATATGGGCGACATGCCATTCGGCGCTGCTATCGGATTTGTATATCTGATTTTGGCCGCTCTCTACATCTATCCCCTCATCAAGGGATTCCAGTTTGCTAATGGTGCTAAGGCCGCTTGCCTTACTAATGATTCTGCCGAGCTGGCTCGCAGCTTCTCTGGTCTGCGTTCGGTTATGGTGTTCATGGGCGTTCTTACCATCATCGTTCTGGTCATCTACGCATTTATGCTTATCTTGGGCATAGGCTTCGGAGCCGCTGCAGCAGTTGCTGCACAGTAATAAAAAACAGATGGCTGGGTTCCGCAGAACTCAGCCATCATTGTGTTTACTTCTTCAAGGTTAATTAGAAGTTGTAGTAAAAACCGAAGCTCAGGTTGCTACCATCCAGGTCGAAACCGAATGTGTTGTAAGCCTTAGCACCATCCTGATCAGCCTTCTCGTTTACGTAACCCAGGAAACCAGCGTGAGCAACGAAGCTCAGCTTCTCGTTCAGGTTAACAGCTATACCAGGCTTCAGACCTACAGCAAACTGGTTGGTCTTATCGCCAGCAACGTCCTTGTGAGTATAGTCCAGACCACCGTCAATAAACAGGTTTACCTTGTCGAACTTAGCGAAGGTATAACGAGCGTAAGGATTTACGGTGAATACCTTTGTCTTAGTGCTAACCTCTACATTGTTTACCTTTACGGTGTTCTTGTTCTCACCATAACCCAGAGCGATACCGATAGCCCAGCTGTCGTTCAGGTTGTAACCTACCTCAGGCATCAGCTTGATGTTTGTCTCTGTGTTACCATCGTGTGAAGTTGATGTCAGACCGATTCCACCACCGATGTAAGCCTGAGCGTTCATTGTAGCAGCTACACATACAGCTGCGAGTGTCATAAAAATCTTTTTCATTTTCTTCTTTTTTTTAATAAATTAAACATATTACACTTGGCCTCCCAAAGGGCCGCGTGCCATTATTCAAATGCGGGTGCAAAGGTACGGCGAAAATTTGAAACAGCATGTCAGCTTTTCTGAAAATTGCCCAAAAACATCGATATTATTGACAAAAGTCACGAAAAATGCCCAATAGTGCAAAAATTACTTTATTAGCAATGAAAACTAGTATCGCAGGCGATTTTTTATCATCATTTGTAGGTAATTTGAGGCTTTTGATATAAAATCGATGGATAAACATGCTTGTATGTCGGCAATTATTTGTACCTTTGCGGGCAAATTAGATACTTTTATGTGGACAAGACCTTGGAGTTTTAAGGAGGGGTTCCTCATTGGGGGAGGCCTGTTGATCGCGGGTCTGGCTCTCCAGTTGAGTGCGGGACCTGTGGCGTGGTCGGCCTTTGCATGGCCTGCCAATGGCATTGCGATGGCTGCTTTTTTGGCCATAATCGCTATTATATATATGTTGCGTAGGCGGATTTACGCCTTTCAGTTCTTAGGCGCCTATCAGGCAGCTGTACCCGCAATGGTGTATGCTGTAGTGCTAACTATCATCATGGGACTTACCCGTCAGACGCCTGGTGGCACATGGTTCAGCGATATGTTGTCGTTCTGGCCGTTTGTGCTCACCTATATATATATATGTATGATTCTGGGTGTGATTATCCTTCGCCGATTGATGCACTTAGGCTCGTGGCGTCGCGATGTGCCGTTCATGCTCAATCATTTGGGATTGTTTGTAGCCCTGACCACGGCCACGCTGGGCAATAGTGACATGCAGAGGGTCAAGATGATTATCGCCACGGGTCAGGCTGAGTGGCGTGCACTCGATGATAAGAGTATGGTAAAAGAGATGCCTCTGGCTATCGAACTCAAGCGTTTTATCATGGAGACCTACGACGACGGTAAACCCAAGCGCTTTGCCTCGCAGATACAGATATTTACCAAATCGGGCAAGAATATCGAGACTACGGTCGACGTGAACAAGCCATACGAGGTGGATGGATGGAAGATATACCAGTATGGCTACGACACAGAGATGGGTGCCAAGAGTCAGGTGTCGATACTCGAACTGGTCAGCGACCCATGGTTGCCGCTGGTATATGCGGGCATCTACATGATGCTGGCCGGAGCGCTTGTAATGTTATTGCAGGGAAAGAGAAGTTAAGAAGTTAGGGAAGAGTATGGACTGGAGTTATTTTATATATTTTGCTTTATCGGCCGTGTTGTTGTGGAGTGTAGGTGCATGGGCAGCTTGGCGCAATAAGGTTGCACTTACCTACACTATGACCATTGCTGGCTTGCTGGTGTTTTTCGGCTTTATACTATCCATGTGGATATCGCTCGAACGTCCGCCACTACGTACTATGGGCGAAACGCGATTGTGGTATTCGTTCTTCCTGCCGCTAGCAGGTATTATTGTTTATTCGCGCTGGAAGTACAAGTGGATTCTGTCGTTTTCTACCGTGCTGGCACTGGTGTTTATATGCGTAAACCTTTTTAAGCCCGAGATACACGACAAGACGCTGATGCCCGCCCTGCAGAGTCCGTGGTTTGCTCCACATGTGATAGTATATATGTTTGCCTACGCTGTTTTGGGAGCCGCCACACTGATGGCACTGGTCAGTCTGATAGGCAAGACCCGCCACCTCGACATCATCGACAATATGGTGTATGTGGGTTTGGCGTTTATGACCTTCGGAATGCTTTTTGGTGCTCTTTGGGCCAAGGAGGCTTGGGGGCACTACTGGTCGTGGGACCCTAAGGAGACTTGGGCCGCTATCACCTGGTTGTCGTATCTGGGATACATACACTACCGACTTGTTCCGCGCCATCGGGTGCGATTGGCGCTGGGTTCGCTCGTAGTGTCGTTCGTGCTACTACAGATGTGCTGGTGGGGCATCAACTATCTGCCCTCGGCCCAAGGCACTAGTGTGCATACGTATAATACTAGCAAGTAGTTTTATACTTTTCAATTGCCTGTTTGGTCTTTTGGCGCCCGATGGCTATCAGGCGCTCCGACTTGTCGTAGTCGAAGCCTCCGTAGCGACTCATCTGTATGTCTATCAGTATGTCGGGATGAGCTATCTGCGCCATCATCAGCGAGTTCTGACGTATCATTATCGAACTTACGCGCGACAACATCGTGTAGTAGTTAAACTCCAGATTGTCGGGTATCAGTCGGTTCAGTATCTGTTGCGATAGCGACTTGCTCTGCTTGCGCTTTTGTGCCAGCAGGTGTTGCTCGTCCCATTGCGCCTTGTAGTCGTGTCCGCTCACGTCCACACCCACCAGTATGTCGCCCTCGTGTCGCTTTACACGGTTCATCGGTATGGGGTTGGTCACACCACCGTCGATTAGTATCATGCCGTCGCGACGCACGGGTTCGTAGAATGACGGTAGCGATATCGACGCCCGAATGGCCTCGAACAGACTACCCTTGCAGAATACCACCTCGCGACCGGTTATCCAGTCGGTGGCCACGGCGCAATATGGTATCGGCAGATTTTCTATCTTCACATCGGGCACAAATTCCATGATGGCCTCGATGATTCGGGTGCCCTTGACCACGTGGTTCAGACTAAACGAGAAATCGGTCAGTTCCAGCATCTTCTTCTTGTCTACCGTCTTCATCCACTCGCGGAATTGTGGCAACTTTCCTGCTGCATACACTCCGCCGATGAGTGCACCCATCGAGCATCCCGCTATCGACGTGATGCTATATCCCTGGGCCTGTAGTTCCTCGATAGCCCCGATGTGCGCCAGGCCCCTAGCGCCACCGCTCGATAGTACTAATGCTACTTTTTTTTCCATCGCCCGCAAAGTTACATATATTTCCCCAATTATCCGTCACTGCTATCGGATAATTAGGATAGTTTAAAAAATAACACCCCCAGACGCGCTTGTCTGAGGGTGGATTCGTTTATGCTCCTACGCAGCTGGTGGCTCCCAGTGCTGTCAGTATCGCCGATGCAATCGATGCGATGAGCTGAACTACGAATTTGATGGTTTCCTTCTTACTCATGGTCGTTACAGATTATTAGGTTTGAAAATGTTATTTTCCTACGGATTATTGTTTTTGTCCAAAACTTAATCAGTGCTTATGCCGCCACCGCCTCCGGGATTTCCTCCACCTCCGGTGCTTCCGCCGTTGCCGGGCTCTTCGTCCACCAGCGAACCGGCGAAACTCTCGGCGTTTACAAACTCCGCCTTCTTGATAAACTCTCGGCTTGAGATATTGGTCTCGGCCTCCTGCTCCGGCATAAATCGGATGTGCAGAGCTTTCAGGTTCTTCTGTGGACTGAAGTCCTCCTTCTTGGCCGCTCCTCCGGGCTCGTTTTCGATGGTGGTGAAGAATGTGCCCAGACCGTCTATCTTCACTCGCTTCGAATTCAGCAGCATCTCCAGCAGGCAACTGCGGAATTTCTCCAGCACTCCAAACACTACGTCGGGTGTGTAGATAGAGCCGTGGTCGGCTATGTGGGTCGCCATCTTGCGTGTGTTTATCACTTCTACGGTCTTGCCGTGAGCAAACCACTTTCCGAAGATCTTCGAATTTTTCACTTTGTTCTGCTTGAGCAGATAAAAAATCTTTGCCATTGTGTGTAATGTGTTTTGATGGTTTAAATTACTTGTTTATTACTCTCTGTGTCTTTCATACTCTGTGTGCGCGCTTTTCTTTCTGATTGACGGTGCAAAGGTACAACAATTTTCTGATACCACCAAATTTTTACGCAATTATTTTACTAAAATATGTAAATAATATTGGCGTAACCACCACTCGTATAGATTCCCGTTACTTTTCTATTCCAACTATGTAAATTTTCCCGCAGATTAGTGCCGGTTATCCAGCACACTGCAATCCGCCGACGCAGGGACGCGGGGACGCGGGGTCGCGGGTCCATTAGGATTTCCTAGTTGTAGGTGCAATAGTCTATACTTATTATTATACTATTATATATATTATAATATATATAATAATATATACATATACTTACCATTTTTACCCCATCCCCTGCCAACCATCAAAATTTCTAATGGACCCGCGTCCCCGTGTCCCCGCGTCGCTATTCCGAATTATATGGGAGAAGGATATTCTCCTAGATACCTTCGTGCATTCCGCAAGTTCTATACATTGTTCCCTGATGAGGAAAATTGGAAATCGCGATTTCCGAATCTAACATGGACACATATCTTCCAGACACTCAGAGTTGACGATGACGTAGCTATTAGATGGTATCTCACTACTGCATCACAGGAGATGTGGAGCACGAGAGCCCTTGTTCCTCCTCTTGCCGAGCAACATCGTATTGTGGAGAAACTAGAGCAAGTGCTTGGTGAGATTGATAAACTAAAGAAGTAATGGTATGGAATCAATAAGTAGTTGGGCAAAAGAGAATTATCAGCTGATTTGTTTGCTGGTAAGTATCATAGGCGTAATCGTGGGGATAATAACAGTGATTGTAGAAATGAAGAAAAAGAAGGGAAAACATCACTGATTGTTTTTGAAATCTCTGGATTCA
This sequence comes from uncultured Prevotella sp., assembly GCA_900322175.1. Lineage (GTDB taxonomy): Bacteria > Bacteroidota > Bacteroidia > Bacteroidales > Bacteroidaceae > Prevotella. Next base: position 2,805 of record ONYZ01000033.1, on the reverse strand, counting down.
CAGGAAAAATATAGCGTTTTATTTGCTATTTTCAAAAAAACGTTGTACCTTTGCATTATAAATAAATAATAAGGTATGGAAGATAATGGAGTAAAGATTGTTTCTGAGCCTGTATTGGCTTATTCCGGCGCATCGTATGCGGATGTGATGGAGTACATCCACTCGCTCCATATTTCACATGCGGATAAGGAGAGAGTGGCCAAGCGTCTTGCACTCGAGGTTAGTCAACCTGCATTGTCAGCTGCTTATGAGCGAATCGATCATCTTTGCAGTCTTAAGAATAATTGGGACGGAAGGGGTGCGTTGGCTATATCACCAAAGATTATTAAGAATATCAAATCGGTACTTCTGATATCTGACAATGCTGATTGGGAGCATTGGATGATAGCACCTGATACCAACGCCACTATTGGATTGGAGTCTGATACTACTGGGGCTGTTATAAGCCTTGGGGCATACGAATATTCATATTTTGCACGAATTGATGGCGTAAGACACGGTGAGAGCCATATACAATTCTCTCCAGAGTCCTTATTAGAATTAATGCGTAAATTTGGATGAATACATCAGATAATCAGGAAGAAATAAACCAGATACCCTCCGAAGAAAGCGTTGCTCGTATTCTTTCTGAGGAGTGGTTCGTAAAAGATAAGCTACTTTCGTTCGCATTTGCACTCGAGGCAGGAGAAACCTACCTCTCGGTCAATCGTCCGGTCGTAGAAACGTATGATAGCGACGTTTCTACATTCGTAAAGAAGCACCCTAGCTATACATTTGATAATAACTGCTATAGGCGAGCGCTTATGAATGTTGGCGCCATTCGTGGTATTGACGTAAAAGTGGGCGAAACCAAAATGAAGATAGATGTGGAAGTAGAACCTCGTGCCGCCCATACCAAATCGCATGCTGGTATATTTACCCGTTTCCAAAATGCCAACATCAAGAAGGGCCAATTGCTAAAGGCTGGTCCTACAAGCGAGGAAGTTTCGGCAGACACCGTCCTGCTGGAGGTTCGCAAAGAGCTACTTGCCCTGTCTACAGTTGAGGAGTGCAAACTCGTGTAAGCATAAACTTTACTCCGTCTTAACAAGTCGCTTGCCGATACAAACGGGGTTCAGCTGGTAGAGATTTATCAGTCGAGCAAATCAAACATCAGTGAACATCTTAAAAACATCTTTGAAGATAAGGAATTAGATAAAGAAGTGGTAGTTCGGAAATTCCGAACAACCACTCAGCATGGAGCAATTGAGGGCAAAACTCAGACTCATGAGGTACTATAGGTAAAGCATAATCGTAGTGTATGGATGCAATAACAGCATATGCGAAAGAGAATTATCAGCTATTTTTAGCTGCAGTGTGATATAACACTCGTAAACTTAAAAGATGAAATTTATGAATCATATAAGAAAAATAACGTTTCAGAAGGTGATGGTTAAGCAAGGCTTACCCTATAAAAAACACGAACCCCGAAGTATGCGAAAGCAGGGACAACGGGGTATTACGATGCAAAAGTATGAATAATAATTGAAACGTGCAAGAAAAACGAGAAAAATATACGCTCATGAGCAAGATGAAATAAGGATCACAGCCAACGATTACAAAAACGTGGGATATATAACAATGATACAATGGGCCGAAATACCTGACGAGATTCTCTAGGAGATAGATAGGGTGTTCTGAATGGTATTAAAATAAGATCCACTAACATGACATTTCGGACAGAGGTTAGTGGGGGTCATCGTAGCAAATATACGAAGTATTCGTGAAAGTTCCAAATATTTTGGGACTTTTTTGTTGCTAGATGATATTTTTATAATATATCCTTGCTGGTTTTGATATTTTTTTGTTACTTTTGCAGTTGATAAATTTAAAACTGAAAATCAATAAGGAGCTTGAATAATGAAACTTGTTAAGCAAAAACAGATAAGTCCGCGCAAAATGTGGCCAAACGAACAGTTTGATTTTACCCCATGGCTCGTTGAGCATATAGACGAATTGGGGGATACTATTGGTTTGGAACTTGAAGTAATAGGTCGTGAAGTTTCTGTTGGACCATATTCTGCAGATATCTTGGCAAAGGACAATGATAGTAACAACTATGTGGTTATCGAAAACCAGTTGGAAAAAACCAATCATGATCATCTTGGCAAGAGTATTACGTATGCGTCGGCACTTAATGCAAAGACTATTGTATGGATTGCAACGGATTTTACAGAAGAACATAAAAAAGCTTTTGATTGGTTGAATGATAACACCAATGAAGATTTGGCTTTTTGGGCAATTCAACTGGAACTATGGCAAGTGAACGAGGATACTGCTTCTATGCGGTTTAATATTGTATGTCGCCCCAATTCAGATATAAAGACCATCAAAACTAAGAGTAACGTAGAATCTGAAACAGGTAAGATTCAATTAGAATATTGGAAAAAGTTTAGAGAGAAGTTATTGGCAACAAAAAAAGTTGCTTCTGATCGGACACCAAGAGCCCAGTATTGGTTTGACGTAACATTAGGAAAAAGTGGAATCTTCCTGTCATGTACTTGTAATGCTCAGAAGAGTATTGTGGGGGTTAGATTGTACATAAGGAGTTCTGTGGTAGAAACATATTTGCCTGCTTTTGAAGCTAGAAAGAATGAAATAAACAAGGCATTAGGTTGTGAACCGGATTGGAATCCCAATCCTAACGCTATAGACAAAACAATAAGTATGAATCCACTTTAAAAAGTCGGATAGTCCGACCCCATTAATATATTACGTTAGTTTAACACAATATCGCTCTTTGACATTTTGCAATCTGGAGAATAT
>ONYZ01000026.1 GCA_900322175.1 uncultured Prevotella sp. | reverse complement strand
AGCGTTTTTAGCGCTCAAATTCTGTACTTCTTTCAGAAGTTCGTCTATCTTATCAAGTATCATAAACTATAAAAATTGCAATTTTGCGTGCAAAGGTACTTATTTTTTGGGATAAAAAGAACAAAAGAACAGAAAAAAGTTTGTTCTTATGTACTTATGTCTAAAAAAATGTGTATCTTTGCCAAAATTTTGAGAGAAATTAGAAAGATTAGGTACTACATTAAGTAGATGAAAAGGTATTTTTTAGCGTTTTTCGCATTTGTGCTGATTACGTTCTCGTGCACTGGCAACAAGGCTAATCAGACAGAAGAAGTGCCAGCCGACAGTGTGGCTGACTCTATCGACACCACGGATGTTGACTCTATGGAGCTGCTGATAACAGAGACTCCAATGCCAAGAGCTGCTGATGCCATGTTTGACGACTTCCTGTTTAACTTCCTGGCCAACAAGAAGTTGCAGAAGGAACGAGTGATATTCCCCCTGCGAGTGACTGAAAACGGCACCATCACCAAGATCGAGAAGGACGACTGGAAGATGGAGCATCTGTTTTTGCGTCAGGGCTACTATACTCTGCTGTTTAACAACGACAAACAGATGCAGCTGATGAAGGATACGGCTGTGAGCGAGGCTGTGGTAGAGAAGATACTGCTGACCAAGAATCAGGTGAAGAACTACTTCTTCCAGCGTATCAAGGGCGCATGGCTGCTCCGCGAAATCAAGGTGATACCCATAAAGAGTGATGCCAACGCATCGTTTCTGGCATTCTATCAGCGATTTGTAAGTGATACAACCTTCCAGGTGAATAGCATCAGCGAGACGGTGGACTTTGTGGGGCCTGATCCTGACGATGACTTCAATATGATGGAGGGTGTGATTACACCTGATACATGGGAGGCTTTCGCACCAACACTGCCCCACAAGACGCTCTACAACATCATCTATGGCAAGCCTCAGGAGGAGGGTAATCAGAAGATCTACCTGCTGAGAGGCGTGGCCAACGGACTGGAGATGGAGCTGCGATTCAAGAAAGAGGGCGGCAGATGGATGCTGAAGAAACTGACGACGTAATACGAATTGAGATTTTAGAAGTGAGAATTGAGAGAGAGTATAGTTTGAGACAGCATAACACATTTGGCATAGATGCTAAGTGTGCTCAGTTTGTGGAGTATAGTTGTGAGGCTGAGGCTAAGGAGGTGGCCGAACTGCTACGTGCCTCGCGCGTACCTTATATAATAATAGGCGGTGGTAGCAATCTGCTGCTTACTCGCGACTATGAGGGCACGGTGGTTCACTCTGCCTGCAAGGGTATAGAGCGAAAAGGCAACAGTCTGATATGCGGTAGCGGCGAGGTGTTCGACGACGTTGTGGCCCAGAGCATAAGTATGGGACTGTATGGAGCCGAGAATCTGTCGCTTATCCCAGGCGACGTAGGTGCAAGTGCGGTTCAGAACATTGGTGCATACGGTGCTGAAGCTAAGGACTTGATACGCTCTATCCGTGCTATCGAGATAGAAACAGGTAATGTCTGCACCATCGAGAATGCTGAATGCGAGTATGGCTATCGCCAGAGCCGATTCAAGAAGGATTGGAAGAATAAGTATCTTATCCTGAGTGTGGAATATCAGTTCTCTGAGGAATTCTGTCCCCGACTGGACTATGGTAATATCCGTGCAGAATTGGAGAAATCGGGCATCAGCAATCCTACGGCACAGGAACTTCGTGATACGATAATCCGAATACGCGAGGCTAAGTTGCCCGACCCAAAGGTGCTGGGCAATGCGGGCAGTTTCTTTATGAACCCAATAGTGCCTCGCTACAAATACAACGAACTGGCCGCCCAATACGAAGGAATGCCTCACTACGACATCGATGCCGACAGCGTGAAGATACCTGCTGGCTGGATGATAGACCAGTGTGGCTGGAAAGGCAAGAGTATGGGTAGGGCAGGAGTACACGATAAGCAGGCACTGGTGCTGGTGAATCGTGGTGGTGCTACAGGTCAGGAGGTTGTGGCACTTTGTCAGCAGATTCAGGCCGACGTGAAGCAGAAGTTTGGTATCGACATTTATCCGGAGGTAAACGTGATATGAAACTAACTTTTCTAGGTACTGGAACATCGTGTGGCGTGCCCGTAATAGGTTGCCAATGCAAGGTTTGCCAAAGCACAGATGCCAAAGACAAGCGTACCCGCTGTTCGGCGCTGGTAGAAACAGAATCGACACGCATATTGATAGATTGTGGCCCGGACTTTCGCGAGCAGATACTGCCACAGCCTTTCCGCAAGATAGACGGTATACTGATAACCCACTCGCACTACGACCACATGGGCGGAATGGATGATATACGTCCGTACTGCCAGTTTGGGGCTATAAACGTTTATGCCGACACGATAGCCAAGCAGTCGATGCTGGAGATGCTGCCGTATTGTTTTGCAGAGAACCGCTATCCAGGTGTACCAGCGATAGGTCTGCACGAGATCCATCCCCATCAGCCATTGCAGATAGGCGATATGGAGGTGATGCCTATCCAAGTGATGCACGGCAAACTGCCCATACTGGGATATAGGATAGGCAAGCTTACCTATATCACAGATATGAAAACTATCGACAACGGCGAACTAAAGTATATCGAAGGTACAGAGTTGCTGGTGGTAAATGCACTAAGATTCGACAAACCTCACCACTCTCACCAGTTGATGGACGATGCAATAGCCTTTGCCCGCAGGGTGGGAGCCAAGAAGACATTGATTATCCATGTATGCCACGACGTAGGTCTGCACGAGGAGGTAAATCGTATACTTCCTGAAGGTATCGAACTGGCATACGATGGACAGGAAATATATCTATAATTTGTAAAACGCACGGCCATTATCCTTAAAATTAGTTAATCTAGGTCAATTTTTTAGGGATTATTTTGCAGGAAACGAAAAAAGTCGTAACTTTGCACCGTGTGTTTTTCATAGTATTAGATTTAAGGTTAACAAAGGTTGGGTCACAGCGGTGACCCTTTTTTATTTCTTCTTGCGTTTGCCTTTGCCAAACAGGTATCCGTAGCTCTTTATCAACTTGCGTGCTAACAGAAAAGCATCGACAGCCATAAAGCCATTGCTAATCAAACTGGCTATATAGTCACCCTTCGAGGCCTCGTCGCGCTTAAGGAACGTCTTGTTCCAGAGCGCTGTTACCTTGTCGCTATCCCGCTGAATCTCATCTAGCAGGGCATCTTTGCGTTCGCGAATCTCGTCGAGTGTACAAAACTCGGTCTTTTTATTATTCTGCATAGTTGACTATTAACTGAGTAAAACACTAGCTAGGAATCTCACGAGAGGTTTCTCGATCCACGGTTTGCGGAAGAAGAAAAATAGTATGAGCAGCAACAGATAGAGCAGCGCGATGATAAAGAAGGCCAGGGCAGTACCCGTGAACGTGGCCAGCCAGAAGGCCAGCGCGAACGACAGGTAAGTGAGCACAGCCACAATCACCAGAATAAACACGATAGCCAAGGCGGCAGCCGTAACCAGGCGTACCACCTTGTCTATCATATCGAGCTTGACATATTCTGTCTGTAGCCCGAGGTAGTGTTTTAGCACCTCTATCAGTTGTGCTATATTCTCAACGTTCTTATCGCTCGACAGCATGGATTATTCCTCCTCAGCAGCTGCGTCCTGAATGTCGTCAACGAGGTCTACTACCTCCTTGCGGCTCAGTTTGATGTTGTGCTTCTTCATGAAGTCCTCAATAGCGTCGGTGATTTTCACGCGAGTGTCCTGTCCCTTTTCGGGAGCAACAAGAATACCGAGGGCTGCTCCGGCGATTGCACCGCCCAGGAAAGCGCCAATGTAACCTAAACTTTTCATACTCTTAACTTGTTAGAAATTAATAATGTAATGTGTTAGCACATTTGTTTGCAAATATACGTAAAGTTTTCGATTATAGTGCAAAAAAGCGCCAATTTTTTTATAAAAAAGTTGTGTTTTCTGCGATTTAACAAACTTTATGTGCTATTTTGGCTTGATTTAGCACAATAATTAGTAATTTCGCACTCGAAATGTAGAATTAGTAATAAAATAGAATAAAAAATTAGTAAAATGAAGAAGTACACTGTATTGTGCGCAGGCCTCTGCCTCGCAATGGCAATGACAAGTTGTAAGACAAGTGAAAGCGCCTATAAGAAGGCATATGAGAAAGCAAAGCAGTATGACACAGCTCAGCCTGCTGCTCAGCCCACTATCGAGACTGCTCCAGTAGTAACTCCAGTAGAGGCTAAGCCAGCTACCGAGACTCAGGTAGTTGATAATCTTGATAATGTATCAGTACGTCAGGAGAGCGTATCGCTGGTTAACGGTAGCGGTCTTAAGGCGTTCAGCGTAGTAGTAGGTTCGTTTGGTGTTCGTGCTAATGCCGAGGGCTTGATGCAGCGCCTGAAGGAAGCCGGCTACGATGCCCAGGTGGTTAAGAATGACGAAAAGAATATGTTCCGCGTTGTTGCCTCTACTTTTGCTGATAAGGCTTCGGCTGTAGCAAGCCGCGATCAGATTCGTGCATCATATCCCGATGCTTGGTTGCTTTATAACGCTCGTTAATTAGCAACATTGGCTCGGATTCTTTCTATCGATTACGGTAAGAAGCGTACCGGATTAGCAGTCACCGATCCTTTGCAGATCATCGCTGGAGGATTGGCGACTGTTGCTACATCCGAACTCTTCGACTACTTGCAGGCATATATTGCCCGCGAGCAGGTAGAGATGATAGTTATTGGCGAACCTCGTCAGCCCAATGGCGAACCCAGTGAGAATCTGGCGCGCGTACAGCAGTTTGTTAACCGTTGGCGCAAGGCTGTTCCTAATGTTCCAATCCAGTTTTACGACGAGCGTTTCACATCGGTATTGGCCCATCAGGCTATGCTTGATGGCGGACTGAAGAAGAAGGCTCGCCAGAACAAGGGCTTGGTCGACGAAATCTCAGCCACCATCATCCTCGAAGACTATATGCGCTCCAGAAAATAACTCTTAATTATAAATTCTCAATTCTCAATTCTCTATTAGAATGATATTACCTATTTATATATTTGGACAGCCCGTGCTGCGCAAGGTGGCCGAAGATATTACTCCTGATTATCCTCAGCTCAAGGACCTGATTGGTGATATGTGGGAAACACTGGCTGAATCAGAAGGTATCGGACTGGCTGCTCCACAGATTGGCAAGCCCATCCGTCTTGTAGTTATCGACCTCGATGTATTGTCGGAGGATCTGCCTGAGTATAAGGGCTTCCGCAATGTGTATATCAATGCTCACATCCTGGAGTATGACGACTCGAAGACTGATGTATCGGAAGAGGGATGTCTGTCGCTGCCAGCAATCCACGAGAAGGTTACTCGTCCGACACGTATCCATGTGGAGTGGGACGATGAGAACTTTGAGCACCACGATGAGTGGATAGATGGATACCTGGCTCGCGTGATGCAGCATGAGTTCGACCATCTTGACGGTAAGATGTTTATCGACCGTATCTCTCAGCTCCGCAAACAGCTCATCAAGAGCAAGTTGCGTGCCCTCACTCAGGGACGCTTCCGTTGCGGTTATAAGACCAAGTGCGTTAGACATTGAACATTGACGATTGACCATTGACCATTATGAATAGTAAGCTGTTGAGATGGATATTGCTGTCGTTGGTACTGCAATGTTCGATGTTCAATGCTCAATGTTCAAAATGTTTGGCTCAGTTTAATACTGACCGTTTGGTAATGATAGGGCGCTCGGCGCTTTATTATGAAGATTATGTGCTGTCTATCCAGTACTTTAATCAGGCCATCAGCATGAAACCTTGGCTCTATGAACCATGGTTCTTCCGTGGTGTCGCCAAGTTTTATCTCGACGACTTCCGTGGTGCCGAAAGCGACTGCTCCGAAGCTATCGAGCGCAATCCATACGTGGTGAGCGCCTACGAGCTTCGAGGCCTTTGCCGTATCAATCAGAAAAAGTATCATGAGGCTGTGCAGGATTATGATCGTGCTTTGCGATATAATCCTGACAATCAGGGACTCTGGCACAATCGTATACTCTGTCTGATACAGGAGAAGAACTATGATCTGGCCTTGGCTCAGATCGATACGATGTCTGCCCGATGGTCGAAATATGCCCGTGCTTATGCCATGCAGGCCGAGGTGTATCTGCTGAAACAGGATACAGCCAGGGCGGTAAAGTCGCTCGACAAGAGTCTTGAGATCGACCCTTACGATGGTGGCATCTGGGCTGAGCGAGCTGTAATCAGTCTGGCTCGCCAGAAGTGGAAGGAGGGCGAGGAGTTCCTTACCAAGAGCATCCACCTGATGCCCAAGCATCCGGGCAATTACATCAATCGTGCCATGGCGCGATTCAATCAGAACAACCTGCGAGGAGCGATGGCCGACTATGATACTGCCCTCGACCTGGATCCGAATAACTTCCTTGGTCACTACAATCGTGGACTGCTTCGTGCCCAGGTGGGCGACGACAATCGCGGTATCGAGGACTTCGACTTTGTGCTGAAGCTTGAGCCTGATAATATCATGGCTCTGTTCAATCGTGCGCTGTTGCTGGAGCAGACTGGTAATCTGCGAGCTGCCATCCGCGATTATTCTAAGGTGATCGAGGAATATCCCAACTTCTGGTTCGGACTTCAGCACCGTGCGTCGTGCTATCGTCGGTTGGGGAATAACAAGCAGGCCGAACTGGATGAGTTCCGAATCCTGAAAGCACAGATGGACAAGCGTTTTGGCAAACAGCCGCGACTCTCGAAGAAACAGATGCGTAAGCGTAGCGATATCGATCCTGACAAGTACAACCAGTTGGTTGTGGCTGATGAGCAGGAGGTAGAGCACGAGTATAAGAGCGACTATCGCGGACGAGTGCAGAACCGCAAGACTGATGCTAGTCTGCAACCAATGTACGGGTTGACATTCGTACGGCCGCAGAACGTTATTAAGACTGATACTCCGTTTGAGAATTCGGTTGACGCCTTCAATCAGGCATCAGGCTCGCATACAGTATATCTATCGTGCGAACAGCCCTCTGTAGACGAGGGCCGAATGAAGCGTACATTCGAGTATATCGACTCGCTCAGCACGCTTATCGACAATACCAAGACTACCCAGAAGGTAGCTCCGCTGCTGTTGCTGCGCGCTATAGCATACGGTTCTATCCAGAACTTCGACAATGCTATCGACGACCTGAGCATCTGCTTGCAGATCGACTCTACATCATCGTTGGCTTACTGGCAGCGAGCTGTGTGCCAGGCCAAGATCAATGAGTTTAATGCCTCAGAGGGAACTAATGTAGACCTGAAGACAGCCAATGTGCTAGGCGACCTGTCGGATGCTATCAAGTTGGCGCCGCACAACGCGTACCTATATTATAATAGAGGTAATCTCTATGCCCAGCGTAGCGACTATAATCGCGCCATCTCCGACTACTCTCAGGCTCTGACCCTAAACCAGGCTCTGGCCGAGGCGTGGTACAATCGCGGACTGGTCAAGATTTTCGCCAAACATATTGACGAAGGCATCGAAGATCTGTCGAAAGCAGGCGAATTGGGACTCTATCAGGCCTATAGTGTCATCAAAAAGTATCGCGACAAGTAAATTTTTTCAAAAAACATGCTTTAGTTGATTAACATTACATTCCCAGACGGATCTGTTCGCTCGTATGAGCAGGGCGTAACTGGTTTCCAGATTGCAGAGAGCATCTCTCCGGCTCTCGCACGCAGTGTTGTAAGCTGTGGAGTTAACGGTGAGACAGTAGAGCTTAACCGTCCTATCAATGAGGACGCCACCATCGAGCTCTACAAGTTCGACGACGAGCAGGGTAAGCATACCTTCTGGCACACATCGGCCCACTTGCTGGCCGAGGCATTGCAGGAGTTGTATCCTGGCATACAGTTCGGTTTCGGACCTGCTGTCGAGAATGGATTCTTCTACGATGTTCTGCTCAAGGACGGCGAGAGCATCAAGGAGAGCGATTTCCCAAAGATTGAGGCTAAGATGAAGGAACTGGCCGGCAAGAAGGAGCCTGTAGTTCGTCGTGAGGTACCAAAGGCCGAGGCCCTGAAGCAGTTTGCTGAGTGGGGACAGACCTATAAGTGCGAGCACATCGATCAGGACCTTGAGGACGGTTCAATCACAACCTATACACAGGGCAATTTCACCGACCTTTGCCGTGGTCCGCACCTCGTGGATACAGGCGAGATTAAGGCTGTTAAGCTCACTAGCGTTGCTGGTGCCTTCTGGCGTGGCGATGCCAACCGCGAGCAGATGCAGCGTCTGTATGGTATCTCGTTCCCAAAGAAGAAGATGCTCGACGAGTATCTCGAGATGCTGGAGGAGGCTAAGAAGCGCGACCATCGTAAGATAGGTAAGGAGATGGAACTCTTCATGTTCTCAGAGAAGGTAGGCAAGGGTCTGCCAATCTGGTTGCCAAAGGGCACCGAGCTCCGTCTGCGCCTTCAGGACCACCTGCGCAAGGTTCAGAAGCGTTTCGGCTATCAGGAGGTTATCACTCCACATATCGGTTCTAAGAACCTCTACGTCACCTCTGGTCACTATGCTCACTACGGCAAGGACTCATTCCAGCCCATCCATACACCCGAGGAGGACGAGGAGTATATGCTGAAGCCAATGAACTGCCCTCACCACTGCGAAATCTTCGCTTGGAAGCCACGTTCATACCGCGACCTGCCTCTGCGTATCGCTGAGTTCGGTACTGTTTACCGCTACGAGCAGAGTGGCGAGCTGCACGGACTGACTCGTGTACGTTCGTTCACGCAGGACGATGCCCACCTGTTCTGTCGTCCAGACCAGGTTAAGCAGGAGTTCCTCAACGTAATGGATATCATCGGCATCGTGCTGACAGCCTTCGGATTCAACTTCGAGGCACAGATCTCTCTGCGCGATCCTAACGACCACGAGAAGTATGTAGGTACCGACGAGGACTGGGCTCTGGCCGAGAAGGCTATCGTTGAGGCTTGTCAGGAGAAGGGGCTGCCCGCTAAGGTAGAATACGGCGAAGCTGCATTCTATGGTCCTAAGCTCGACTTCATGATTAAGGACGCTATCGGCCGTCGCTGGCAGCTCGGTACTATCCAGGTTGACTACAACCTGCCAAAGCGTTTCAACCTCGAGTATACCGATGAGGACAACACCAAGAAGACACCTGTGATGATCCACCGTGCACCATTCGGATCGATGGAGCGTTTCTGCGCCGTACTTATCGAGCATACTAGCGGTCACTTCCCATTGTGGCTGACACCCGACCAGGTAGCTATCCTGCCTCTGTCGGAGAAGTACAACGACTATGCACAGGAAGTAGCCAAGAAGTTTGATATGGGTGGTGTTCGTGCTACCGTCGATATGCGTAACGAGAAGCTTGGCCGCAAGATTCGCGACAACGAGCTGAAGCGCATACCTTACATGGTAATCGTAGGCGAGAAGGAAGCAGCCGACGGCACTGTAGCCGTACGTCCACAGGGCGGTGGCGAGCAGAGCGTCAAGACCATCCAGGAGTTCATCGACGAGGTAAATGCCCGCGTCGCAGAGATGACAAAAGACTTCTAGTAGTTAAATATTCATAAAAGATATAATAAATTTAATAATCCAGAGCTCAAAGTTCGAGAAAATTAGTAATTTTGCAGCCGATTTCTTAAAAAGTAGTTAATGAAGAATGACAAATTGAAGAATCAGTACCGTATCAACGAACAGATTCGTGTACGTGAAGTCCGCATCGTAGGCGACGAGGGATCGTCGGTAATGTCTACGCGTGATGCACTTAACCAGGCCCGTGACATGGGAGTAGATCTCGTGGAAATCTCGCCCAATGCCAATCCGCCTGTATGTCGTCTTATCGACTACTCTAAGTTCCTCTACCAGCAGAAGAAGCGCCAGAAGGAGATGAAGGCCAAGCAGGTTAAGGTGGAAGTTAAGGAAATCCGATTCGGACCTCAGACCGATGAGCACGACTATCAGTTCAAGCTGAAGCACGCTCACGAGTTCCTCGAGGAGGGCAACAAGGTACGTGCATACGTATTCTTCCGTGGTCGCTCCATCCTGTTCAAAGAGCAGGGCGAGGTATTGCTGCTCCGTTTCGCCAACGACCTCGAGGAGGTAGGAAAGGTTGAGGGCATGCCATCACTCGAAGGCAAGAAGATGTTCCTCTACCTAGCTCCTAAGAAGGCTGGTGCGGCCAAGAAGAGTCAGCAGGCTCGTGACCGCGAGGCAGCTCAGGCAGAAGCCAAGGAGCAGGCCAAGCAGCAGAAGGGCGCTCAGGCTGAGCAGAAAGCTGAGATACCAGCCAACGGCGGACTTCTGGGTAATGCCAGAATCAGTGCCGATGCGCTGAAGAAGCTTACTGAGAGCGAGGACGAATAAAAACAGAAAAGAAAGTGGCGCGCCCGGTATATGCGTTGCCGCTGGATATTAATAACAATTTAAAATTTAAAAAAACAATGCCAAAAGTAAAGACAAACTCTGGTGCTAAGAAGAGATTCACTTTCACCGGAACAGGTAAGGTAAAGAGACGTCATGCCTTCCACAGTCACATTCTGACTAAGAAGACCAAGAAGCAGAAGCGCAACTTGGTAGGTACAACTATCGTTGATAACAGCAACATGAAGCAGGTTCGCGATCTGTTGTGTCTCCGTTAAACCTATTGTCTAACATTTTAAAGAAGTAAGAATTATGCCAAGATCAGTAAATCACGTTGCATCAAGAGCAAAGCGTAAGAGAATTTTGAAGCTTACCCGCGGCTATTTCGGAGCCCGCAAGAATGTTTGGACAGTAGCAAAGAACACATGGGAGAAGGGTCTGACCTACGCCTATCGTGATCGCCGCAATAAGAAGCGCAACTTCCGTGCGTTGTGGATCCAGCGTATCAACGCTGCCGCTCGCCAGGAGGGTATCAGCTACTCTGTATTCATGGGTAACCTCGCTAAGGCAGGTATCGAGATCAACCGTAAGGTTCTCGCTGACCTCGCTATGAACAATCCCGAGGCTTTCAAGGCTATCGTGGAGAAGGTTAAGTAAATTCAGACTTTACCAGTCTTAAGAATAGAATCCCTGTCAGCAATGGCGGGGATTTTATAACTAAAAACCAGGATTATATGAGGTATCGACTGCTTGCCATAGTTGCGTTGTTAATGCAGTTTTGCGTTTCACTGTCTGCTTATGCTGATGATACAGACAAGCATACGCAGAACTATATCCGTCAGCGTATCGATACCATCTACAGTTATCATCATAAGATCAATCTCGACAGTGCGTTTTGTTCTGATCAGTATCGTGACCTGATGCGCCAGGCGGTTGACCAGATGGCAGAGGATGATATTCTGCTGGACTATGACCATTGGATCAATGCCCAGGACTATAGCAAGGATTTTTCTGCGCATGCAGCATCAGTCAATAATCTTACTGACAGTACGGCTGTTGTAAAGGTGGCTGTGCACAATTTCGATAAAGATGGCGAGATAGTGCTAAGTATGCATTACGAGCATGACGACTGGTTTGTAGATGATTTCCTGCCGTCAGACAGTGTAGAAGAGGGCGAGAAGGACTATTTTATCCGAACGGTATGCACAGTTCTTTCTAAACGTCTGATGCTCAATGATCATGCCTTCAATGATAATCCGATGACAAAATACGCCTATGTAGACATCGATGGCGACGGCTACAATGAGATATGGCTACGTTCGACAGATGATAAACTTGGAGCATTTGTAAGCGTTGCGGCAAATGCCCGTCTGCTCATAATCGAGCGGTATCCGCAGAAGGTGTCGTTTTATCCTGGTGCCATAGTAGTAAGCGGTCCTTGTGGATTCGGATGCAACACCGTAAATGCAGTGACCGTAGTAAATAGTCGCAAGGGGCATAATATCCAATATATCAAGACCAATCCGCTGGAGATGGATGCCGCCATACATGAGTACTTTTATGATGGTCATCACATATCCTCCGCCAATGGCCGAAAGCGCCTCCAGCACATTATGCAGGAAAAACTCCGTCCAACCCCCGTTTGGCACGATTTTAAGTTGGAAGAGTAAAAAGAAGTATCGCAAGTGGTGATGGCTACAGAGATTGGCGTGCACGCTGCAGATGAAGTACAACCTGCTGTCGGCCAAGCGCAATAAATCATTCTTGAAGCGACTGAAGGAAATACCCAGAATCGGTGCGGCATTCTGATACCAGCAAATAATACATATATTTGTACTGTCTATGAATCAAGGTGCTGGAGAAATTGATCGCATTCCTCAGATTTTAGTTCTTCGATATATTCTGCAATTTGAGGACGCAGGATATGCAGGTCCTTGTCAATTACTTCCCAAACCAAGTCGACTTCTACCTGATGATAACCATGAATCAAGAAATTGCGCATGCCTGTTATCTGGCGCCAGGGTGTAATAGGGTGAGTATTTTATAGCCTCAAGTATATCCTCAAGTCTTTGGGTATCTCTATTCTTATCTCTCATAAATCAGTATTTTATCACGTTCTGCACTTTCGCGAGCAAAGGGTAGTAGGCCGTTTTCGGTTATCAAATCAACCTCTTTGCCAAGCAATTCCTTCAGGTCTTCGTACATTCCGCCCATTGTAAACAGACTGAAATGTTGTGACTTGTCGGGCACGAAGAGAATGTCAACGTCACTCTGTGGCGTTTCTTCGCCACGCGCATACGACCCAAACAACCATGCTTTCAAGACAGGTTGTGTCTTGAAGTATTCGGCTATTGTTTTTTGCATCGTCTCTGTACTCATATTGCTTTACGTTTAAGTTTATTTGCCGCAAAGATACAGCAAAATTGTGAATAGACCAAATAAAAACAGAAAAAAGTATTCAGAATAAAAGTGACGGAGCAATTGACTACAATCTCCGACACCTTGATTATTCAGCTAAACAATCAATAACCTGTCCCTCTGATCTCTCAAACATTTAACGAATCTTAAAATAATGCCGATTTGCAATGTACTTACAACGCTTTTTGTTACTTTTGTACCGTCAAAGCGACTCGTATTAGTTTGCTACGACAGGGCGTTTAGCAAGTTACTTAATGAGTTAAAAGTTCCCAACGCCCTTTTTTTGTATTATAACTAACAGCCAATCAAGGGGACAGTACGGCATTAGAGTTGCGCACGACACAAATTAGTGTGGATTACAATGGAATCAAAAAGCTTCTTACGGATTGATGGTGCAGGAATGAAGAATAGATATTTTTTATTGTTGTGTTGTCTTGTAACGAGTTTGATGATAAATGCTCAAGTTTTTGATAAACTAAAACCGATTAAAGAAAAAAAACGGGGAGATTTATCTGTTGTTGAAAAAAAAGGTTTATATGGTTATCAGAACGAAAAGGGAAAGATTCTAGTAAAGTGTGTTTTTGAAGAAGCTCGTGATTTCAAGCAAGGTTATGCAATAGTAAAATCTGGCGGTAAATACGGGATGATTTCAAATGCTGGGGTGTATAGTATTTTCCCCCAATATGATTCAATGTCAGAAATACGCGACAATAGAGTGATAACTAGATTGGGTAATCTATATGGATTTAGCAGTCCCGATGAACTAACAAAAGTAGACCCTCAATACAAAAGCATTGACGGCTTCAAAAACGGGACAACATGGGTAACGAAAAAGAGTGGACTAAGTAATGTGGTTGATACGCTTAATCAATCAATACTTGAGGATGACATAGAACTACTGAAATTTGTAGATAAGAATAATCTTAAAACCTTCCGTTCAAACGATAAAATAGGATTGGTGAGTATAAAAGATAAGTGTGTTATTTTTAAAGCAAAGTATTCCAAAATTAAAGCGATTGATGACTCCAAAACAATTTTCTGCCTTTTTGACCACGGTATGGGTGAAATACGTGATATTTCTCAGAAGGTATATTTACCCAAGGATTATAATGCAGAATTTGTAGAATTAAGTAACAATGTCTTTGCTCAATTTAATAAAAAGGATTCAAAGAGTACACTGTTTTTTTTAGACACGCAAGAGGTAAAAGAATATAATTGCAATATAAGAAAAAACGAAAAACAGATAGTAAAAAATAGTCTTAATAAATTTGGAGTTATAGATAAATATTATAGAGAAATTCTTCAATGTAAATACGACACAATAGGTACATTTAAAGATGGTATGTGTGTAATATGTCAAGATAGTCTGATCGGATATGTTGACGAACAATATAATGTTGTTATTGAGCCAAAATACAAGATGGGAACGGACTTCTATAATGGGAAAGCAATTGTAAAAACAACAGATGAAGAACATCTTTTAATTGACAAGCAAGGAAACATTATCCCAGACCCCATAAAGTATCCCCGTTATTTAGCAGCATTGATAAAGGGTAATTACCATAAATCTGCAGTAGTTGATGTATCAAACAAAGAAATACGTCTTATTGTGGATAATGACATACATTTATATGATGACAACTCGTTCAAATTTAGCCTTAACTATTATTTCGCAGGAACAGCAATAACGGGAAACAATTTGTATTTCCCTGGAGCTTATTCTGCTATTACATCATTCTTTACTGGCGTTTATCAGACAGTCAATGGTAAACTATGTTTATATGCAACAGATAAAGAAAAAGTTAAATGGATAGATAAAGGAAATAATGACGTTTTCAGCAAAATACTAAATTCGGATCTATTGGATGAGATAGAGTCAATCGCTCACATATATTATCTGAATTTTCAGCCAAATCCTCAGGATACTGCTTATATAAAGTTAAAGTCCACTTATTCTCTTGAAGCGAGTGCGTATAGACAAGCGAATATATCTTCAAAAGAAGATACTGGTATTACAGTAGAGGATGGAAAAATCTCTTTTGGTCCAGATTCTAATGCTAGTAGCTATTCGTATTTTGATCAAATAAAAGCATTTAAGGCCAAGGTTTACAAATCATTAAGGGATTATGCGCCCAATATTATTTCTGCTGTTAGTTGTACAAATGAATCAGTTAATTTGAAAGCGTCTATTGAACAAATTATCTCAAGTAAATCTATCAAGACTCAAACTAATGAATATCTTCTTTCTGATGCAAAGGTAGAAGATACTAAAACCAAAATAATGAAAATTGCAAATGAGGCAGCGGAGAAATATCCTAACCCCCAAACAGTTGCGCTTAGTAGTGCGCAAGAGGATAATAACAAAAAAATTGCCCCTAGTGAAGTTCCCCAAGATGAATCCCAGAAAGTGACAAATCGTAAAGGATCTCCTTCAAAAAAGGGCAAAAAGAAAAGATAAAAACTCTGTGTGTGCATCAAACTCCCTTCATTGAAAGGGATATTCGGTGGCGGCGGTGGTCAACTTCAATGACGCGTACCTGTACGTGCTGATGCAGTTTTACCACATCTAGCGGATGGGCGATGCGGCGATTAGCCATCTGAGAGATATGTACCAGTCCGTCTTGATGCACACCGATATCGACAAAAGCACCAAAGTTGGTGATGTTTGTTACGATGCCTGGCAGAATCATTCCTTCGACCAAATCATCTATAGTCGACACATTCTTGTCGAACTCGAAAGCTTCCAGTTGTTCGCGCGGGTCGCGACCTGGCTTCTCGAGCTCGGACAGGATATCTGTAAGTGTGGGCATTCCTACGTCGGCTGTTACGTATTGAGGCAATTGGATGGCTTCGCGCTTGTCCTTATTATTAATAAGGTCGGCAACTGAGCACCCCTGATCCTTTGCCATCTTCTCTACAATAGGATAGCTCTCAGGGTGAACGGCCGAATTGTCCAGCGGATTCTTTCCATCGCGTATGCGAAGGAATCCTGCGCATTGCTGATAGGCAGAAGGACCAAGACGGGGAACCTTTAGCAACTGTGCGCGCGAGGTGAAAGCGCCGTTCTCACGACGATATTCCACGATATTCTTGGCCAAGGTGGCGCCTAGTCCGCTGACGTACATCAGCAGATGTTGCGAGGCGGTATTCAGGTCGACACCAACTGAGTTTACGCAACTTTCTACTGTCTGGTCGAGCGAATGCTTGAGCTTGGTCTGGTCGACATCGTGCTGGTATTGACCAACGCCAATGCTCTTGGGATCAATCTTTACGAGTTCGGCCAATGGGTCCATCAGTCGGCGACCAATCGAAACGGCGCCACGAACTGTCACGTCTTCATCAGGGAACTCGTCGCGGGCAATCTTTGATGCAGAATAAACGCTGGCGCCCGACTCGCTGACAACGAAGACCTGTGGTGTAGATCCTGATTTTGCTGTAGATTTGGTATCGTAATTATATCGGCCTGCCAACACATCTTTAATGAAGGCATCAGTTTCGCGGCTGGCTGTTCCGTTTCCGATAGATATTGCCTCTATCTGGTATTTCGCAATCATGCGCTGAAGGGCAAGAGCAGCTTCGGTGCGTTTGTTTACAGGCGGGTGGGGGAATATGGCATCGTGATGCAGAAGGTTGCCCTGAGCATCGAGACAAACTACCTTGCAGCCAGTGCGGAATCCTGGGTCAACGCCCATAACACGCTTCTGACCAAGTGGCGCTCCAAGCAGCAGTTGGCGCAGATTTTCGGCAAATACGCGGATTGCCTCCTCGTCGGCCTTATCCTTACTTAGTGAGGCAAACTCAGTCTCGATAGATGGTTTGAGCAGTCGCTTATAACCATCATCGATAGCCTCGGCAACCAATCGTCCGCAAGGCGTGTTGCCATATACGTAATGGCGCTTTATTCGCTCGCATGTTTCCTCATCATCTGGCGAAATGCTGATTCGCAGAATGCCCTCAGTCTCGCCTCTTCGCATTGCCAAAAGTCTGTGTGATGAGCATCGTTTCAGTGGCTCGCTCCAATCGAAGTAGTCGCT
This sequence comes from uncultured Prevotella sp., assembly GCA_900322175.1. Taxonomy (GTDB): domain Bacteria; phylum Bacteroidota; class Bacteroidia; order Bacteroidales; family Bacteroidaceae; genus Prevotella. The sequence goes on along the minus strand of ONYZ01000026.1, from coordinate 41,083 downwards.
GTATTTTGCGGCTTCGTCGCTGTTGGCTTTACTTTTTACCACCTTAGAAGTGATGGTGGCCTGACGCGAAAAAGCATTTCGTACCTGTTGGCGAGTGCGCTCGTCTTCGCTTATCATCTCGGCGATAATGTCCTGCGCTCCCTTTATTGCGTCATCGGCTGTTGCAACGTCGCCTTTGGCAAACTTAGCTGCTGCGGCTTCAGGATCACGTTCGCGCTGAAGCATCAGCAGTTTGGCCAATGGTTCAAGACCTAGTTCGCGAGCCACTTGGGCGCGGGTGCGACGCTTAGGCTTGTAGGGTAGGTAGATATCTTCGAGTTCGGTGGCGTCCCAGCATTTGTCGATACGCTCCTGTAACTGTGGCGTCATCTTATCTTGTTCGGTGATGGTTTTAATCACCGTTTCCTTACGTTTCTGTATTTCGAGCAGTTTCTCGTAGCGGTCGCTGATGGCAGCTATCTGAACCTCGTCGAGTCCACCAGTACGCTCCTTGCGATAACGGGCGATGAATGGTATGGTGCAACCCTCTTCGAGTAGTGCCAGTGTGCCGGCTACAAACTTCTCGCTAATGCCCAATGAAGTGGCAATAAGACTGGAAAAAATGTTCTGTTGCATAATTATGTGCACTAATTACGTTAATTTGTGTGCAAAAATAGTAATAAATCGCGAGAAATGTGTAATTTTGCACTCCGAAAATGAAAAAGTTAATGAGAAATAGGATAATATTAGCAATTATACTGCTATTTAGTGCTATCTGTGTAACTCCGATGTGTGCTCAGGATACTCCGAATGCCCGGCAGGCTCGCCGTATTTTTAATTCGGCCTACCAGCAGGTATTTGGCGAACAGGGCGCATCGCTGCATTATGACGTGAACATCACTGGAATATACAAGACTCACGGCACCATCTGGTATAAGGGCAAGAAGAGTAAGTTTGAAGATGCGAAGATGAACTCGTGGAACGACGGGCAGACAGTGTACACCATCAAGAAAAAGAAACAGGAGGTGGAGATACACAGCGCCAAGAACAACAAGAGCGACAAGTATTCGCAGAAGTTTAAGTTCGAACCAGAGAACTACACATATAGCATTGCTCAGGCCCAGGGTGGACTGGAAGTGACGCTCAAGCTGATAAAGGGACGCAAGGGTATGAAGGAGATACACGCCCTGCTAGAACGTAACACCTATCGCCCAATAAGCGTCCGTATAAAGATAGCATTTATATGGACCACTATTAAGATATCCAATTTCCAGTCGGGAGGCATTACTGATGAGATGCTAAGATTCCCCAAGGAGCGGTTTAAGGATTACAAATACGTAGATAAACGATGATTTCGGTAGAAGGACTTAAAGTAGAATTTGGCATAAAGCCCCTGTTTGATGACGCAAGTTTCGTTATCAACGACAGGGACCGTATTGCCTTGGTGGGTAAGAATGGAGCAGGTAAGAGTACCATGCTTAAGATATTATGCGGCCAGCAGAAACCTACAGCAGGAACGGTGAGTGTGCCCAACGACACCAAGATAGGTTATCTGCCCCAGGTGATGATTCTGCAGGACAACACTACAGTTAAGGAAGAAGCTCAGAAAGCCTTTGCCGATAATACACGCATGAAAGAGCGACTGGACAAGATGAACCAGGAACTGGCCGAGCGTACAGACTATGAGAGCGAGAGCTATCTGGCTCTGATAGAAAAGTACACCACCGAGCACGAGCGATATATGATGATGGGGGCCGAGAACTACGAGGCCGAGATAGAGCGCACACTCGTCGGACTGGGATTTGAGCGTAGCGACTTCGACCGTCCCACATCTGAGTTCTCAGGTGGTTGGCGTATGCGTATCGAGTTGGCCAAGATTCTGCTACAGAAACCAGATGTGTTGCTGCTCGACGAGCCCACCAACCATCTCGACATCGAATCTATCCAGTGGTTGGAGCAATTCCTGGCACAGAGTTCTAGTGCTGTGGTTCTGGTTAGTCACGACCGTGCATTTATTAATAATGTGTCGAACCGTACACTTGAGATATCGTGTGGCAAGGTTATCGACTACAAAGTGAAGTACGACGAGTACGTGGTTCTGCGTAAAGAACGTCGCGAACAGCAGCTGAGGGCATACGAGAACCAGCAGAAGGAGGTGGCTGATATGAAGGCGTTTATCGAGCGCTTCCGCTATCAGGCTACTAAGGCTGTTCAGGTTCAGCAGAAGGTAAAACAGCTGGAGAAAATAGTACCTATCGAGATAGACGATGTAGATAATTCGGCTATGCACCTGAAGTTTCCGCCCTGTCTCAGAAGTGGTGATTACCCCATTATCTGCGACGAGGTGCGTAAGGACTATGGCGCACATACTGTGTTCGACCATGTAACGCTCACCATCAAGCGAGGCGAGAAGGTGGCCTTTGTAGGAAAGAATGGTGAGGGTAAGTCGACACTCGTGAAGTGTATTATGGGCGAAATACCATTTACTGGCGAACTGAAAGTGGGGCATAACATACAGATAGGTTATTTTGCGCAGAATCAGGCACAGTTGCTGGATGAGAATCTGACAGTGTTCCAGACTATCGACTATGTGGCCAAGGGAGAGATCCGATTGAAGATAAACGATATACTTGGAGCCTTTATGTTCGGAGGCGAAGAGAGCGATAAGAAAGTAAAAGTTCTTAGTGGTGGAGAGCGCAGCCGACTGGCAATGATCCGATTGCTGCTTGAACCAGTCAACCTGTTGATACTCGACGAGCCAACAAACCATTTGGATATGCCTTCGAAAGATGTACTTAAGGAAGCTATCAAGGCATTTGATGGTACTGCTATCATCGTGAGTCACGACCGTGAGTTCCTTGACGGACTTGTAACTAAGGTGTATGAGTTTGGTGGCGGAAAGGTACGTGAGCATCTTGGCGGTATCTACGACTTCCTTCGTTCGAAAAAGATTAGCGACCTGAATCAGCTTGGTAAGGAGACGAATAATCCCCAGCGTGGGAATAATTCCTCCCCAGTGAGGGAACAAAATGTTCCCAGCGTGGGAACATCTAGCGAGCAACTTGCAGCTAATCAGGAAACGCTTAACAAAGCGCTGAGTTATGCCGAGCGTAAGGAGCAGCAGAAACGTAAGAATCGTCTGGAGAAAGCTGTCAAGCAGTCGGAGAATAAAATCGAGCAGATGGAACAGCGCTTAAAGGAACTTGACGAGTTGCTGATGGTGCCCGAAAACGCTGCTGACATGACTCTGGTTACAGAGTACACCTCGACTAAGCGCGTGCTCGACGAGGAAGTGGAGCGTTGGGAGAAGTTGAGTGAAGAATTAGATACTTTTACACTATAACACATAAACAACAACAAATTACAAATGAAAAGGTTTTTAACAATGATGACTATGGCGTCAGTCTCTATGATGATGATGGCACAGAGTAATCTGGGATCAGGCTTGAATCAGGCTGATTTCAACAAGAATGTTCGTCCGGGTGACGATTTCTACGAGTATGCATGTGGTGGTTGGATGAAGAACAATCCACTCCCAGGTGCTTATTCTCGTTATGGCAGTTTTGACCGTTTGCAGGAAGACAATGACAAGCGTATCAATGGTATCCTGAAGGAGCTGCAGAGCAATACCTATAAAAAAGGTACTATCGAGCAGAAGTTGAGCGACCTGTATAAACTGGCTATGGACTCAACCCGCAGAAACAAGGAGGGTGTGGCTCCACTGATGCCACTGATTAAGAAACTGGAGGCTGCCAAGACCAACAATCAGTTGCTGGCTATCCAGCTTGAGCAGGCTCCTTATGGCGAGCAGGAGTTCTTCTACGGCTATTTTGGTGCCGACGAGAAAAATGCTGGTCAGAATATCCTAAACCTTTTTCAGGGTGGTCTGACCCTGGGACAGAAGGAATATTATCTTGAGAACGATAAGGCTACTGCCGATATCCGTGAGGCATTCAAGAAGCATGTAGTAAATATGTTCCAGCTGTTTGGCTTCAGCAAGAGTGCTGCTACCAAGAAGATGCAGAACATCATGAAGGTTGAGACTGCGCTGGCCAAGGTTAGCAAGAGTCAGACCGAGCTGCGCGACGTTGAGGCCAACTACAATAAGATGACTCTGAAGGAGTTTGAGAGCCGTTATCCCAATCTTCCTTTGGTAAAGGTGATGAATGCCAAGGGTATCGACACCAAGTATCTGCAGGAAATGGTAGTAGGACAGCCCGAGTTCCTGGATGGCGCCAACAAGCTGGTTGGCAGCATCAAGCCGGCTGAGTATCGTGACGTGTTGGAGTGGAGCTTTATTGAGGGTTCGGCCAATTTCCTTGACGATAAGACCGCAGCCGAGAACTTTGACTTCTATGGCAAGAAGAAGGCTGGTCGCAAGGAGAACCATCCATTATGGAAGCGTAGTACAGGTCAGGTTGAGCGTGTGATGGGTGAGGCTCTTGGTAAGATCTATGCCGAGAAGTACTTCCCTGAGGCTGCCAAGCAGCGTATGCTCACTCTGATTAAGAATCTGCAGATTGCACTCGGTGAGCGCATCGCAGCACAGAGTTGGATGGATGATTCTACTAAGGTTAATGCCCTGCTTAAGCTTAATACTTTCTACGTGAAAGTGGGCTATCCTGACAAGTGGACAGACCTGAGCGGGCTGGAGATTGACCCTGCGAAATCTTATTACGAAAATATGGAAGAGTGCTCTAAGTTCTGGAACGCTTGGCGCATCAATCACACAGTTGGTAAACCTGTAGATCGCGACGATTGGCACATGAACCCACAGACGGTAAATGCCTACTATAATCCTACAACTAATGAAATCTGTTTCCCCGCAGGTATTCTGCAGTATCCGTTCTTCGACATGAACGCTGATGATGCATTCAACTATGGTGCCATCGGTGTGGTTATCGGCCATGAGATGACTCACGGATTTGACGACCAGGGACGTAACTATGATAAGGATGGAAATATGCACGACTGGTGGAAAGAGGCCGATGGAAAAAACTTTATAGAGCGCACTAGCAAATATGCAGACTTCTTTAGCGCTATCGAAGTGCTTCCTGGTTTGAATGCCAACGGTCGACTGACCCTTGGCGAGAACCTTGCCGACCATGGAGGCTTGCAGGTGGCTTGGGCTGCTTATAAGAACGCTACCAAGCGCAATAAGATAGCCGATAAGGATGGACTAACAGCCGACCAGCGTTTCTTCCACGCATACGCAGGCGTATGGGCAGGAAACATTACTGAGGCCGAGATTCGCAATCGCACTAAGAGTGATCCTCACTCACTGGGTCGTTGGCGTGTTAACGGAGCACTTCCTCACATCGATGCTTGGTATGAAGCGTTTGGCGTGAAAGAGGGCGATAAGATGTTCATTCCTAAGAGCGAGCGCCTCGATTTATGGTAATCTAAATCAAAAAAATAACTATTTTAGCGTCGTAAATGTAAATTTACGGCGTTTTTTTTTGTTGTATTGAAAAAAATAGTTATTTTTGCACCTAATATAAGTTAAAAATCCAACAACGATGAACGATATTACGCAAAACCCAGATCGAACAAGTCGTGGCGCGGAGCCGCTCTATCGCGAGCGCTCATTGCAGCAACCTCAGTATCAATACCAGCAGGCCGCACAGATGAATGCTGCCAATGGCGTGCCTTGTCCTCATTGCGGAGCTGTCAATGAGCTAGATGCATTGTTCTGCGCTTCGTGTGGTAATGCTATAGGAAGTGCTACTTGTCCTAATTGTGGAGCTGAAATCGATGCTGATGCAGATTTCTGCGAAACATGTCGTCATTACATTCGAAAGGACATCTGCTCATTCTGTGGAGCCAATCTGACGGGAACTGAGGCTTATTGTCCTGAGTGCGGTAGCCCGCGTGGCGGAATTGTTTGTCCCGTATGTCATACTCTGAATGATTTCTCATTCTGTAAGCAGTGCGGAACTGCACTTACAGAAGAGGCCCGCCAGCTGCGTGAAAAGGTTCTGGCCATGCCTGAATTCCAGCAGATGCAGAAGTTGGCCGACGAGATTCAGAAGTTGGAAATGCAGATTCCTTATACAACCAAGGCAGATAAGGAGCGCGACCGTAAGAGTCAGGAGCTGCGTCAGAGAGTGCTGATGCTGTTGGCTCAGGATCGTGGTCTCGATCGTGTAGATGCCAACCTTGCAAACCATAAGGTGATGAGCAGAGAGGAATACGACAGGAAGAAAAAAGAACGTCTGGATATGCTTTCGCGTCTGCTCGACCAGATGGCTCAGGCACCACAGGCCAAACCGGCACAGGTGCGTAACTATGCGATGGCCTGCAAACCTCAGGGAGTGCGTCTGGGTTGGGAGTGCAACTTTAAGCATGCGCTTCATTCAAGTCCCTGCGGATGTGCTAAGCCGCAGATGGGCGGAAAATGGATTATTCTTGGCAAGGGTACTAAAAAAGAAATTAAAGACGATATCTAATGAGTACGGTTCGAACTCCACAAAATATGGTAAACGATAACGAAGACGTGAATCTGGACAAGACCAGAAGGGCGACAAGTTTCGATATGATGCCGGAAACTCCTCTAGGTGACGTAGAGGATACGCCGCTTGATAGTACAATCCGAGCACCAAAGATGCCCAAAATTGATGTGATCCCATCGGCCAATAAGCCAAAAATTGATGTGATTCCATCGGCCAATAAGCCAAAAATTGATGTGATTCCATCGGCCAATAAGCCAAAGATTGATGTTGTTCCTTCGGCTAAGCCTAAGATTGAAGTTGTGCCGAAGATAGAGGTCGTGCCAAAGATTGAAGTTGTTTCAGCTGCCCCCAAGGCAGAGCCTAAGGTGGAAGTGAAACCAACAATCGACATCGTACCGCCAGCAGAACCCAAAGTTGATGTAAAGCCGACAATTGATGTTGTTCCATCAGCAGAACCTAAGATGGACGCAGAAAATCTGGATGGAACCGTTAGGGCTCCTGGCCTTGATCAGCCGATAATGGCAGAGCCGATAACTACAACTACAACAACTGCTACAACTGCTCCTTCGCTAGATGGAACCGTTCGTGGTGTTCAGATGCCAATGGATATGCCAGCTCCAAAGCCTACTCCATCGGCAAATCGTTTTGCAGGCGGAACCACTCGTGGTGTTCAGCCCCAATTTCAGTCGAAGATTGGTCCTAATGTCAACATCTCGATAGTAACGTCGGCCAGCAGCACTCAGCGAGCTAATAAACTTAAGCAGCAGCGTGCTGAGATTGATGATAGCATATTTGTGCTGCGAGGCGAGAACTATAAGCGCAAACAGGTACTTAGTGAGAATACGGGCGAGGCGCAGGTGTTCCTGGTTGAAAAAGACAAGCAGGAATACGTGCTTAAGATTTACTATCCCAACTTCGACGTAAACCGCAAGATACTGCAGACGGTGCTTAACTTCGACTTTGAGATGGTGGTGAAGGTTTACGATTTTGGCAAGACCTACGTAGACGGAAAGCATCGTTACTACGAGTTGATGGAGTATTTGCACGGAGGTTCGATGGCCGACTACAAACTCGGAGGGGATATGGACAAGTTCCGTCGCATAGCCCTTCAGGGTGCTGCTGCCTTGGCTTACTGTCATCAGTGCCGCATACTTCACAAGGATATCAAGCCAGGCAACTTCTTCTTCCGCGATAAGGAGCATACCGAGTTGGTGCTTGGCGACTTTGGTATCTCCAGTATGATCGAGGACGATGGTAAGGCCCACAAGACCACACAGGCTCGTACTCCTATTTATGCCGCTCCTGAGATGTACTCCGACGTTATCGATGGAGTAGTGGAGATATCGCCGAAAGCCGACTTCTATTCTCTTGGTATCAGTCTGATGACGCTTTGGTTGGGCGAATCGCCGATGAGTACCAACGAGCGTGTGATGATGCGACAGAAGAATGAAGGTCGTATTCCGCACATGAACGAATTGCCAGAGCGCATCAAGCTGCTGGTAATGGGTCTTACGGTAGTAAACCCGATAAACCGTTGGGGATACGAGCAGGTAGAGCAATGGTTCCTGGGCGAGAGTCCTAAGGTCGACCTTTCGTCGCCATTCCTTAAGTACAAGAGCTTTATCGTCGACCCGGAGCGTAACCTCGTGGCAGATAATATCCACGAACTCATCCCAATGCTGTTGGCTAACGAGAGGTTGTCTATCGGCTATCTTTATAACGGTCGCATTACGCAGTGGCTCGAGGCTTGCGGAAACAGCAAGCTAAGCACCATCGTTAAGGACATTGTCACAAAGAAATATCCTATTGACCAGAAAGCCGGACTAATGGCTTCGGTCTATGCAATGGAACCTACATATCCTTATAAGGATCTTAGAGGTGGGCTTTGCGACGATATCCACAGCGTATGTATCTCGTTGTTGAGAGATCAGGACGAGTATGCTATGACGCTTAATAATCCTAACGACAACTTCTATCTTTACATCGAGACACATACCAGTTGCGATGTTGATCGCCTGCGTTCTTATTTCCATGGAATCGATAGAACCAGCAAAGATCAGGTTAGGATTGCGATAATGAAGATAGTGCTTGAGGTGGATCCTGAGATACCATTTATGACCAAGCATCCATCGTCGACTATCAATGAGATAGTTAGTGCTTTTAGCAATGCCGATATTACTGAAGACGAGTGGCATAGTCTGACTGACGGTCGCCTGCTGGCTTGGATGTATAGCCATGAAGACCCGATGGCTTGCGAGAGTCTGCGCATAATGCTTCAAGGTCATGAGTATTCGTCAAATCTGGCATATAAGGTTCTCTATAACCTAAATCGCGAATCGGCTTACGATCTTGCAAGTGCTTTTACACCTATGCAAGTTGGCGAGTTGCTTAACGAGCGACTGCACAAGGCGCAGAACCTTAGCGACAAGGAGTTTGAGGAGGAGATGAAAGACTTCCTCGAGTTGGATGGCAGATTTGCTTACTATGCTCAGTTGCACGGATGGAACGAGATGTACAACGAGCATAATCGCTGCTTCGACTTCAAGAGCGATGAGAATAAGGATCGACTTGGTGCTTACGATGCCAAGACTGCAGTATATAGATTCTGTAGAATCCTTGGAGTTACACCTACTTATATTATGCCCGATGGCATAGGGTATGCTGATGGACGCAATCTGCAGATGGGCAAGAAGATTCAGCAGTTCCGCAACGAGATACGTAGTGGTTCGCTGGCTCAGTGGATGTCGGTTTTCTATCATGAAGATCCAGATGTCGACTTCAGTCAGGAGTATTCCTACGAGCATGCTATCGAAGACTGGTTGATGGCGATGGGTAAGATAGACCCAGGCCAGCGTTATTACAAGCGCTTTATCGATGCCCGTGACGAGACGATGAAGCGTGTAAAGCACGTTAAGGATAGTTGGCAGCGAGCCAAGACTAAGGAGAAAATCTGGCGTATGGCGTTCTATGCCCTGAGTGGTGTCTGGATATTATTTGTGTTAATATTCGGAGTAACCAATCCTGAGTATATCCTCAGTCATACATTTATCAGTATAGGATTGCCTCTTGGAGGTATGACTGGAGTCATCGTTGCCACACGTGCGTTCTTCAAGGGTTATGATTTCATGTTCTCATTCTTCTGGGGACTAGTAGGAGCGTTCACGTGCTTTATACCTATTATAATATTAAAGTATATAGGAGCATCTCATCCCACGCTATTTAATATAGCCATCATCGTGATTACACTGATTTATATGCTGGTATGTCACCTTACCGACTTCCGTGGAGATGAGAAAGCAGATAGCAGACTTATTTCAGAGGTTCTAGAGAACGATGTCAAGTCTAACTTGATAGAGCCGCTGTTCTATACCTTCAAGGCTAGGTCGTATAAGTTCAAAGGATCTAAGTTCGGCCTGCTCAACGATGTTACCGATCAGGTTCGATCCATCAGCGGTGAAAGTGTATTGCACTACGTGCTGTGGAGTCTGCTGGTGCTGGTATTCGTGATTTCGTTTGTGGTGTTCAGTCCTAAGATGCTGAATGTTGCCAACCCCAACAGCCACATGAAGGAAGCCCCTGCTAACATTATTAAGAAAATAGATAGAGACGCATAATACAACATGGTTTGTCAGAATTGTCATAAAGGAAACAGAAACATTGCAAAGTTCTGCAAGTGGTGCGGTCAACCACTTGCAAGAACCGACTTGCTTGATAAGCTGATAGGACTAGATGAAGTTAAGAGTCAGCTTAAAAACATTGTCGATACATATATGTTTCTGCGCTCTCGTAAGGATATCGCCAACGCCCGCATTTCGCTCAACACCATCGTGATAGGTGAAACAGGAACAGGTAAGACCATACTTGCCGAGATACTGCGCGACTACTTCTATCAGCACAAGATAATAGAGAAACCCAAACTGACGATGGTAGACGCGGTAGATTACCAGCGATTTGTAGATAAGTGGGATGATAATATAAAGAAGGCTCAGAATGGTATATTGTTCTTCGACAACGTGCAGAAGCTTTTGCCAGATAAGTATTCTAATCAGGTGAATCCGCTTGACAAACTGTTTGTTGAGATGGACAAGTGGGAGGACAATCCGATAGTAATCATTTCGGGACTGAACAAGGGACTTGAAGACTTCCTTGAGAGCAACCCTGCTGTGGCCAACAGATTCAAGTACACCTTCCGCATGACTACTCCTGGGTATAAGGAACTCACTGAGATATGTAAGCTCAACTTGCGTCTGAAGTATGGCATCACCGAGTTCTCGCCCGAGGCTGACAATCAACTTACCCGATTCTTCAAATATCAGGTCAAGACTAAGGACGAAACATTTGGTAACGGACATCTGGCCAATAAGACTGCCGAGGATATCTTCACCCAGTATATCAGTCGTGGTGCAAATGCCACTAGGGTAGAGATTGGCGACATCAAGGGATATGTGCCTGAAGAGCGCTCTATGGAGGATATCCTTAAGGATCTCGATACCTACATCGGAATGGATGAGGTTAAGGCTGCTGTCAAGGAGATGGCTTACTCTGTGCAGAATGCTATGCAGCGTGCTGAGCGAGGACTTGGTGAGCAAGAAAAGATGTCGATGCATATTATCCTTACTGGTAATCCTGGTACGGGTAAGACCACAATCGCACGTAAACTCGGTGAGATTCTTGCAGCAATTGGATATCTCGACAGCGGACATGTGGTCGAGGTTGACCGTGCTAAGATGGTGAGTCAGTATCAGGGCGAAACACCTAAGGTGGTAGATGCCCTATGCGATAAGGCCAAGGGCGGAATCCTGTTTGTGGACGAGGCTTATACCCTGGCTCCAATTAGTGCTTCGGGCGATCGTGACGCTCAGGGAGCACAGGCTCTTGAGAAGTTGATGAAGCGTATGGAGGACGATCGCGGACAGTTCATAGTGATTGCCGCTGGTTATCGTACAGAGATGGAAAACCTGTTCCGTGTGAATCCGGGTTTCCGCAGCCGATTCAACTACTTCCTTGATATCAAGGACTACTCGCCTGCCGAACTCTATCAGATTATGCAGGTATTTGCCAAGCAGAAGAAGTATATCTTCTCGCCAGATGCGGAGGCTCTTACACAGAAGATGATCAAGGAGATGTACGACTCGCGCGACAAGGATTTTGCCAATGGTCGCACCATGCGTACACTCTTCGACCAGATATGTAAGAAGCAGGCTCAGCGCCTGCAGCGTTTGAACATCTCGGCGATGAGCAACGAGGAACTGATGACTATCCATAAGGAGGATATACCATACGATGCTCCACAGACCGTAAGTGCCGACGATTGTCTGAAGAAACTCGACGGACTTGTAGGACTGTCTGGTGTCAAGAGGGAAATCGCAAACCTCACCGCATTCCTCAACCTACAGATTGCTCGTGGCGAAACCAATACGTTCCAAGGCAAGCATTATGTATTTACAGGTAACCCAGGAACAGGTAAGACCACCGTTGCCCGTATTATGGCCGATATCTTCAAGACTCTCGGTGTAGTAGCTAGAGGTCAGTTGGTCGAGGCCGACCGTTCTAAACTGGTTGCGGGATTCTCTGGTCAGACTGCCATCAAGACCAACCAGTTGGTAGATCAGGCTATGGGCGGTGTGCTGTTTATCGACGAGGCTTATACTCTTAAGTCGAGCGATGGCGACACCTTTGGTGCTGAGGCTATCGACACACTGCTGAAACGTCTGGAAGACGATCGCGGAAAGTTCATCTGTATCGTGGCAGGTTATACTGACCAGATGCACGACTTTATCGATACCAACTCAGGATTGAAGAGCCGCTTCACACAGACTATCCACTTCGACGACTATACTCCTGACGAGCTGACTGAAATATTCCTGAAGCTTGCTGCTGGCAAGAACTTCACCGTCGACGAGGATACCAAGGCCGCTATCCACAGATTGTTCGAACAGCTTTATCTGCGTCGCGACAAGAACTTCGGTAACGCCCGTGAGGCTCGTCGCATCTTCAACGAATCTGTTGAGCGTCAGAGTCAGCGACTCATCAAGCAGATGTCAACTCCAGGATTCCAGGAGAGCGATATGTTTGCCCTTACCAAGGAAGACCTGCCGATGTCGCAGGGCGATGCAGCACGTCCGCTCGATGTGGTACTCAACGAGCTCGAAGAGTTTATCGGTATGCGCAGCGTCAAGGATTCTATCCGTCGACTTGCTGTACAGAGCATGTTCATGAAGCAGCGTGCAGCTATGGGTGCCGGTAGTGTTCAGCAGATGTCGATGAACTTTATCCTTACTGGTAACCCAGGTACAGGTAAGACCTCTATTGCCCGCAAGATGGGTGAGATACTCCAGTCGATGGACATTCTCCCGACATCGCGTGTGATTGAGGCCAGCCGAGCAACACTTGTAGGTAAGTACATGGGCGAGACGCCTAAGATCGTTAACAATATGTGTGATAAGGCTATGGGCGGAATCCTCTTTATCGACGAGGCCTACACGCTGAGCGATGGAGGTGATATGTACGGCAAGGAGGCCATCGATACCCTGATGAAACGTATGGAGGACGATCGAGGCAAGTTTGTAGTGATAGCTGCAGGCTATAAGGACAAGATGGAAGAATTCCTGATGATGAATGCCGGACTAGCCAGTCGCTTCACCCATAAGTTGCATATCGACGACTACGATCCTGACGAGTTGCTTGCTATATACAAGCACATGGCTCAAAAGGAGCAGTACCGGTTGTCGCATGAGTCAGAGATCAAGGCCCTCGACAAGATCTACAAGATGGTACTTACCAAGTCGGATTCTTGGGGCAATGCCCGCGAGATGCGCAACCTGCTCGACGCTACTATTCAGAAGCTGTCGCAGCGCGTATCTATGCTCCCGCCCGATCAGGTTACAAAGGAAACATACCAGATTATACTACCAGAAGATATATAAAGAAATATGATAATTTGTCCAGCTTGTAAAGAACAGATAGAAGACGATTCCCATTACTGCGACCAGTGTGGACAGGAGTTGTTGTTCTGTAAGCAGTGCGGTCACGTGGGACTTGGACGTCGTTGCACCCGATGCGGCGGCTTGATGGTTTCGCGTCATGGTGCTGCTGTCGAAAAGCAGCAGCAGCGAGAGATAAGCGTTGCCGTCAGCAGCATATCTGCCAGCATGTCAATGAGACCCGGCATATCTATTTCTCAGGCAGGTCCTTCGCGTGGAGGCCTTCCTGTATTGACGTTAGCTAATGATAGCCTCAATATACGAATTGTAGCGATGAACGGTGCAATTATCGGACGCCGCAAGGGCCCGTACATCCAGTTCTTTGAGCAGCATTCTTATGTTTCGGGTGTTCATGCTCAGTTGAAGTATAAATCCGATTCGGGTTGGTGCGTTATCGACAAGCACTCGTCCAATGGTACGCGTGTAAATCAGCGCCCCATTCAGCCCGATGTTGAAATGACGTTGAACAATGGTGATATACTTACTATTGCCAATATTAATTTACAGGTGATAATAAGATAGAAATATAGAATATGATAACAATACAAATGACAGCAGCCAGCAAAGTTGGTTGCGTACGCAGTCAGAACGAGGACATGGTGCTTATAGGAAATCATTTCGTTAGGAATGATGGTTTCAGCACCCGTGCTGACTTGACAAATAGTGATCGTTATATCGTTGCTGTAGCCGACGGTATGGGAGGTCATAGTCGTGGTGATGTAGCTAGCAGTGATGCGTTGCATAATTTGCAGTTCTTTTTTCACGATCTGCCTACAGGCTTAACTCCTAGTGCTATCAACGAGATGTTTGTAGGTTGGCTAGATTCCATCAACAATATCATAGCTTCCAAGGGTCGTTCTGATGAGCAGTACAAGGGAATGGGCACCACACTTGTGGGCTTAGCCTTCTACGAGGGTGAGTTTTATACGCTAAATTGCGGCGACAGCCGTCTGTATCGTTTCCGTGACGGCGAGCTCACCCAGCTCACATCCGACCATTCGCTCAGCAATATGCTTGGCTCGTCTAAACATTCCAACATCATTACCAACTGTATTGGTGGCGGATGTTCATCATCCTTTATGGATATCGTGATGATTACCCAGGATGTTAAGGCTGGTGATGTATATTTGCTGTGCAGCGACGGACTTACCGATATGCTGCCCGATCATGCTATTACCACACTGCTCGAGAAAGGTTCCAACGCCAATGCCCTCTGCGACGCAGCAGTCGAGGCCGGTGGATTGGACAACGTGTCATGTTGTGTGTTGCAATTCTAAAAGTATAGTAAGAAACAGAAAATGCCACTAAGATTACCAGACAGATTGCCCGCCATAGATATTCTCAAAAACGAGAATATATTTGTAATGGATAACTCGCGGGCCACAACTCAGGATATACGTCCGCTTAAGATAGTGATTCTCAACCTGATGCCTCTGAAGATAACTACAGAGACTGACTTGGTGCGATTGCTGTCAAACACTCCATTGCAGATGGAGATCAGCTTCATGAAGCTAAAGAGTCATACACCCAAGAATACCCCGATCGAACACATGATGATGTTCTATCGTGACTTTGAGTCGATGCGTAACGAGAAGTACGATGGAATGATCATTACCGGTGCTCCTGTCGAGACTATGGAGTTCGAAGATGTTACCTATTGGGATGAGATTACCGACATCTTCGATTGGGCCAAGACTCACGTCACTAGTACATTATTTATATGTTGGGCTGCTCAGGCCGGATTGTATTACCATTACGGAGTGCCCAAATATCCTTTGGAAAAGAAGATGTTCGGCATTTTCCCGCAGACATCACTCGACAATCGTCTGCCCATATTCCGCGGGTTCGACGATGTGTTTATGATGCCTCACAGCCGTCATACCGAAGTGCATCGCGAGGATATTCTTGCTAATCCCGAACTTACGCTTTTGGCAGAATCGCCTGAGAGTGGTGTAAGTATGGTGATGGCTCGTGGTGGTCGTGAGTTCTTCATAACAGGGCATCTTGAGTATGCGCCAAACACACTCGACAATGAGTATAAGCGCGATCGCGGTATTCGCGACGATGTGGATATGCCAAAGAATTACTATCGTGATGACAATCCTGATAATGAGCCTCTGGTAACATGGCGCGCTCATGCTAATCTGCTGTATTCTAACTGGATAAACTATTATGTTTATCAGGAGACACCGTATAATATCGACGAAATCAAGTAAGCCTAGTGACTCCGTTAGAACTATTAGCTCCTGCCAAGAATCTGGCTTGCGGTATTGCTGCCATCGATCATGGTGCCGATGCCGTATATATTGGAGCACCAAAATTCGGAGCACGTGCTGCGGTGGGAAACAGCATCGATGACATTCGCCAACTTTGCGATTATGCGCATCAGTTTGGCGTAAAGATATACGTCACGCTCAATACTATCGTATATGACAACGAGCTCGACGAGGTTCATCGTCTGATTGACCAGTTGGGCGAGATTGGTGTTGATGCGATATTGGTGCAGGATATGGGATTGCTGCAGTTTATGCAAGATAAACCATTCGAGATTCACGCTTCTACACAGACCGATAACCGTACGGCCGATAAGGTTCGCTGGTTGCAGCAGGTAGGTTTCTCGCGTGCGGTTTTGGCCCGCGAACTATCTGCCGACGAGATAGCCGAGATTCACCGCGAGGTACCAGATATGGAGCTCGAAGTGTTTGTTCACGGTGCTTTGTGCGTAAGTTATTCTGGTATCTGTTATGCCTCGCAGCATTGCTTTGGTCGTAGTGCCAATCGTGGTGAGTGTGCCCAGTTCTGCCGCATGCGCTTCTCGCTGGTCGATGCCGATGGAGCAGAGATAGAGCACGAGCGCTATCTGCTTTCGCTCAAGGATATGAACCAGAGCGAGAATCTCGAGAAACTTATCCTAGCTGGCGCAGTGTCGTTTAAGATTGAGGGACGACTCAAGGATGTGGCATACGTCAAGAACGTAACTGCTGCATATAGCGAACTGCTCAACGACTTTATCCGCAAACATAAGGATGAGTATTGTCGCGCCTCAAAGGGACATTGCGAATATACGTTTACTCCTAATCTCAAGCGTACCTTCAATCGCGGCTACACCACATATTTTGTTAATGGGCGTCAGCCCGATATCGCCTCGTTTGACACGCCCAAGGCCGTTGGCGAGTTTGTGGGCCGAGTTAAGGAGATACGTCACGATTCGTTTAATGTGGCAGGTACAGCTAGCTTTGCTAATGGCGATGGATTGTGTTTCCTAAATGCCGATCGCCAGTTCGAAGGCTTCCGCGCCAACCGCGTGGTGGGCAACAGGATTTATCCATTCAAGATGCCTGCAGGATTGCGCCCGGGAATGGCACTCTATCGCAACAACGATCAGGAGTTTGAGCGAATCCTTTCTAAGCCAAGTGCCACACGTAAGATTCCCGTTAATATCTCGCTGCGTGCAGTCGATGATGGATTTGAACTGAGTTCTGGCGATGCTAAGGTGCATTTCTCAGCCGAACATCAGTTGGCTCAGAAGTCGCCTCGCGAGAATCTTGTGCGCCAACTGTCCAAACTTGGCGATACCATCTATGAGTGCAATCAGGTTGATGTGCCCGAAGACTTCAACTTCTTTATCCCCAACAGCCAGCTGTCGGATATGCGTCGCAAACTTATTGATGCTTTGGACGAAGCTAAGCGCAGCGTTAAGCGGGCTAGGGTTGTGGGTAATCCAGGAGTCAGTGAGCTTAGTTATCAGAATAACATCTCCAACCGCCAGTCGGCCGCCTTCTATGGTACCGATGAGCTGTCGGCTTTCGAGCTGAAAGGTGGCGATGGCCCTATCATGCAGTGTCGCCATTGTCTGCGATACTCGTTTGGCTATTGTGTTAAGCGCGGCGGAAAACGCCCAACTTGGCGCGAGCCGCTCTCTCTTGTCTTAGGCGATGGTCGCCGATTCCGTCTAGAGTTCGATTGTCAACATTGTCAGATGAATGTCCATGCGTCGACTCGTTAGTATTCTTTTCATCTCGCTGTTGCTGTGCGGCTGCTACAATCGTGGGCCCATCACCCCTGATGCTTGGGACCTGACAGCCCAGCAGCTCGATTCGATATCGTTCTACACCACTCATCACTACACCCAAAACTACAACTTTGTGGTTACTGGCGACTCGCTTGTGGTTGTGGCCCAGCAGCCCGATGATATGTCGGTGCCTGATGTAGTTAGTATCGAGCTCGAATCTATTGGCGAGGAGATGAAGAAGGACTCCATCACCATCCGTCGACACGAACACGTGGTGGTGGCCGACATCAAGACGGTACCGTCTGATAGTATCGATTCTGTTTGGGTGAAGGTGGCTCGCGACCAGCTTACCTTCGGATGGATACACGAGAACGAACTCCTGTCTAAGGTATCGCCCGATGATCCTATCAGTCAGTTCATCGATGCATTCTCTAACACCCACCTGCTGGTGTTTATGGCCTTCTGCATACTCACAGGTGCGGCTTACGGTCTGCGCCGACTTATGCGTAAGGGTTGCAATATTGTGCACTTCAATGATATCCCGTCGTTCTATCCCACGGCCCTTTGCCTGTTGATAGCTTCGGCAGCAGTGCTGTATAGTAGCATCCAACTCTTTGCCCCCGAAACTTGGCGCCATTTCTATTATCATCCGTCGCTCAATCCTTTTGCGCTGCCCTTCTGGCTTGGTGTGTTCATATCGTCAGTTTGGGCCATCATCATTCTGGGGCTGGCTACCATTGATGACGTGTATCATAGTCTGCCTCTGGCCGATGCGATACTATATCTCGTAGGATTGGGTGCTGTATGTGCTGTGATATATGTGGTGTTCAGCATCACCACCTTATATTATATAGGCTACCCATTGCTGATAGCCTATTTCTACTTTGCCATCAAGCGCGTAAGGTCTTAAACAATCATCAGATCACTCATTATCATGTCGCTAACAAACAGTCCGTCTTTTGTTAGCGCCAGATGATTATCGTCTAGTTTCAGCAGATTAGCATCGATGTGTCGCAGAGCGTTGGCGATACAATAGTGTCGCTGCTTTTCTGATAGTTTGCTCAGGTCCAGTCCGTCGCAGGTTCTCAGCTCTACCGTTATGGCGTCGTTATATCTAGTGTCTTCGTCCAGCGTCTCTTCGTCAAATATGCGTTCGCCTCTCTCCATACCCTCTATATACTGACGTATGTCGGCTACGTTCCAACTGCGCGTTCTTATATCATACGAGTGGGCTGCTGCGCCTATGCCGATATACGGTACGCCTTGCCAGTAGCTGCTGTTGTGACGACTGCGAAACTTCGGGCGGGCAAAGTTGGATATCTCGTAGTGCTCGTATCCGGCTGATTCCAGTCGGTCTATCAGCATGTAGTACATCTGTCGCTCCAGTTCCTCGTCTATCTCCTTTACCTTGCCTTGTTCCAGCAGTCGGTACAGCGCTGTACCTTCTTCGTACATCAGGCAGTAGGTCGATATATGCTCTACGTCCAGTTGTAGTGCCTCGTCGATATCCACTTCCCACTCTGCTAGTGTCTGGTTGGGGAATCCGTACATCAGGTCAATGCTGATGTTGCTGAATCCAGCTTGACGCAATGCCGATACAGCTGCTGGCACTTGCAAAGCGGTATGGCGGCGATGTAGAAACTTCAGTCGCTCGTCATCAAATGTCTGAGTGCCCATCGATATGCGGTTGATGGGTAGCTGCTGTAGCATAGCCGCAAACTCGCTTGTTACATCGTCTGGATTAGCCTCCGTCGTAATCTCAGCATCAGTTTCCACCTTATTATATATATATATAGTATCAATTATCCGTTTCAGGTGGGTAGGGGATAGCTGACTTGGAGTGCCTCCGCCCAGATATATGGTGCTGATGGGTTCGGCAGATGGCCGCATTTTTATCTCGCGACATACGGCATCAACGTACCTGTCGCGAAGCTCCAGCCCCGTGGTCGAATAGAAGCCGCAGTACACACATCTGCTGCTACAAAATGGTATATGAACATATAATCCTGCCATTTTGGGGGCAAAATTACAAATTTAGTTTAAAATTTGAAAGAAACTTTTGGTGTTTTCTCAAAAAATAACTAATTTAGTCGCCGATAAAATAGTATTCACCTAAAAACCGAAAGATATGAAGGTATATCAGACTAACGAAATTAAAAACATTGCACTCATTGGCAGTGCGGGTAGCGGCAAGACCACTCTTGCCGAAAGTATGCTTTATGAAGCAGGTGTCATCAAGCGTCGTGGATCAGTTGAGCAGAAGAACACCGTTAGCGATTATTTCCCTGTTGAGCAGGAGTAT
Source organism: uncultured Prevotella sp. (assembly GCA_900322175.1). Lineage (GTDB taxonomy): Bacteria > Bacteroidota > Bacteroidia > Bacteroidales > Bacteroidaceae > Prevotella. The sequence continues at coordinate 21,355 of ONYZ01000026.1, read as the reverse complement.
GGCTACTCGGTGTTTTCTACTGTATTCCATGTAGAGTGGAACAACAAGAAGCTTAACATCATCGACTGTCCAGGTTCTGATGACTTCGTTGGCGGATCTATTACCGCTATGAACGTTACCGATCAGGCTGTCATCCTTATCAACGGCCAGTATGGTCCCGAGGTAGGTACGATGAATGCTTTCCGCAATACTGAGAAGTTGAAGAAGCCGGTAATCTTCCTTGTTAACCAGCTAGACCGCGAGAACTGCGATTTCGATCAGATTCTTAGTCAGCTCAAGGAGGTTTATGGTCCTAACTGCGTTCCCGTTCAGTATCCTATTGCTACAGGTCCTGGATTCAACGCTGTTATCGACGTGCTCTTGATGAAGAAATATTCGTGGAAGCCCGAAGGTGGTGCTCCTATCATCGAGGAGATTCCTGCCGACCAGTTGGAGAAGGCAAAGGAGATGAAGGCTGCCCTCGTTGAGGCTGCTGCCGCTGGCGACGACACTCTGATGGAGAAGTTCTTCGAGAGCGAAGACCTGAGCGAGGACGAGATGCGCGAAGGTATCCGCAAGGGTATGGTTACACGCAGCATCTATCCTGTATTCTGCGTATGTGCAGGTAAGGACATGGGCGTTCGCCGCCTGATGGAGTTCCTGGGCAACGTTGTTCCATTCGTAAGCGACATGCCAGTAGTAAAGAACGCAGCAGGTCAGGATGTTCCTGCCGAAGCAAGCGCACCTACATCACTCTATTTCTTCAAGACAGGTGTCGAGCCACATATTGGCGAGGTATCTTACTTCAAGGTAATGAGCGGTGTGATTAAGAGCGGCGACGATCTTACCAATGCCGATCGCGGTTCAAAGGAGCGTATGGGTACTATCTACGCTTGTGCAGGAGCCAACCGTATTCAGGTAGACGAGTTGCGTGCTGGCGATATCGGTTGCACCGTTAAACTTAAGGACGTTAAGACCGGTAACACCCTGAATGGCAAGGATGTAGAGAATAAGTTCAACTTCATCAAGTATCCTAACTCTAAGTTCTCTCGCGCCATCAAGGCCGTCAACGAGAGCGAGACCGAGAAGATGATGACCGCTCTGCAGAAGATGCGTCAGGAGGATCCTACATGGGTAGTTGAGCAGTCTAAGGAGTTGCGCCAGATTATCGTTCATGGTCAGGGTGAGTTCCACCTGCGCACCTTGAAGTGGCGTATGGAGAACAACGAGAAGATTCAGATCGAGTATGTCGAGCCGAAGATTCCATATCGCGAGACTATCACCAAGATGGCCCGTGCTGACTATCGTCATAAGAAACAGTCGGGTGGTGCTGGTCAGTTCGGTGAGGTTCACCTGATTGTAGAGCCTTACACCGAGGGTATGCCCGATCCTACATCGTTCAAGATCAACAATCAGGAGTTTAAGATGAACATCAAGGGTAAGGAAGAAGTTGACCTCGACTGGGGCGGCAAGCTCGTGTTCATCAACTCTGTAGTAGGTGGTGCTATCGATATGCGCTTTATGCCAGCTATCCTTAAGGGTATCATGGAGCGTATGGAGCAGGGCCCACTCACAGGTTCTTACGCTCGCGACGTTCGCGTGATTGTTTACGATGGTAAGATGCACCCAGTTGACTCTAACGAACTTTCGTTCATGCTGGCAGCTCGCAATGCCTTCTCGGCAGCCTTCAAGGAGGCAGGTCCAAAGGTTCTCGAGCCTATCTACGATCTCGAGGTGCTGGTTCCTGGCGACTACATGGGTGATGTAATGAGCGACCTGCAGGGCCGTCGTGCCATCATTATGGGTATGGACTCAGAGGGCGGTTATCAGAAGCTTAGTGCCAAGATTCCTCTCAAGGAACTCGCTAGCTACTCTATCGCTCTGAGCTCTATCACTGGTGGTCGTGCATCGTTCACTACCAGTTTCTCTAGCTACGAGCTTGTGCCCAACGATATCCAACAGGCACTTATCAAGCAGCACGAGGAAGAGACCAAGGACGAGGATTAATATCCTCCTACCTATATTTACACAGAGTCCCCGCTATTTGTTTAGTGGGGATTTATTTTTTATAGTTGCATATTTGTAACTAAAAATCCTGCAATTCGTTAATTATGCACAATCTGCTGTAAATAATTAACATTTTTGGTGCGTCGAATTAAGAAATTACTTATCTTTGCAATCGTTATGAAGAAAAGAACGATTTGGATTATAGCAATAATAATGGGCTTCTCGTTTGTAGGACTGCTCTACCTTCAGATCTCGTACATCAAGGAGATGGCGAAGATGAAGAAGGAACAGTTTGACGAGTCGGTTTACCGCAGTCTGTATCAGGCATCGCGCAATCTCGAGATGAACGAGACCAAGCGATACCTCGAGAAGGACCTTAAGGCTACCGAGCGCAAGGCTTATAAGCAGGACTCTGTGATAGTAGATGGTCTCGACGGCACCATTAAGCATTCTCACCAGTTTGCTGTAGCTGCCGACGATGGTACAGTCTACTCCAGCTTCGAGCTCAAGACGTTTGCTATCCGTCCGGCCAACGTGCCCAAGGCTATGATTCTGCGCACCGATAAGAACAGTATCGCCGAAGCTTCGAAATCGCTGCAGGAGATTGTTCGCAACCGCTATCAGTATCAGCGCGCATTGCTCGACGAGGTGGTCTACAATATCCTGTATACCGCTAGCGACAAGCCGCTCAAGGAGCGCATCAACTTCAAGATGCTCGATCAGGACATACGTGTAGAACTGCTCAACAACGGTATCAATGTGCCTTATCACTTCCGTGTAGAGACATCCGATGGTCGCGAGGTATATCGCTGTCCTGAATACTCAGCCGAAGGCGAAGAGTTCTTTTATCAGCAGACACTGTTCAACAACGACCCATCGTCGAAGAAGGGCGTCGTAAAAATCCACTTCCCCGACATGAGTTCATACATCTTTTCGAGTGTGCGCTTCATGATTCCTGCTGTGGTGTTCACCGTCGTGCTGCTGCTCACGTTCCTCTTTACCATAGTAGTCATCTTCCGCCAGAAGCGACTCACTGAGATCAAGAACGACTTCATTAATAATATGACTCACGAGCTCAAGACTCCTATCGCATCAATCTCGCTGGCAGCCCAGATGATGAACGACGATAGCGTAACCAAGACCGAGCAGTTGACCAAACATCTGAGCGGCGTCATTACCGACGAGTCAAAGCGCCTGCGATTCCTCGTAGAGAAGGTACTGCAGATGTCGATGTTCGACAAGAAGAGCATCGTGTTCAAGAAGAAGGAGCTCGATCTCAACGAGATGGTCGAGAATATCGCCCAGTCGTTCTCGCTCCGTGTAGAGCATACCGGCGGTAAGATATATACCGAAATTGAGGCTATCGACTCAGCACTCTTTGTCGACGAGGTTCATTTCCAGAACGCCATTACCAATCTGATGGACAACGCAGTGAAGTATCGCAAGCCCGAAGAGCCGCTCGATATCTACATCAAGACTTGGAACGACAAGGACCGCTTGTGTTTCTCAATCCGAGACACTGGTCAGGGCATCAAGAAGGAGAACGTCAAGAAGATATTCGACAAGTTCTACCGCGTGCATACCGGCAATGTTCACGACGTGAAGGGCTTCGGACTGGGTCTGGCCTACGTAAAGAAGATTATCAATCTGCACGAGGGCGAGATAAAATGCGAGAGCGAACTGGGCAAGGGTACCACCTTCACCGTATCGCTGCCCGTGCTAAAAGAAGACGATAAATAAACAATAGTATTAACACATAAAACATTTAGAATTATGATGGACGACAACAAAGTGAAAATCTTGCTTTGCGAGGACGATGAGAACCTCGGAATGCTGCTCCGTGAGTATTTGCAGGCCAAAGGCTTTGTAGCAGAACTCTGTGCTGATGGTGAGGCCGGTTTCAAGGCTTTCCTCAAGACAAAATTCGACATTTGTGTGCTCGATGTAATGATGCCAAAGAAGGACGGTTTCACCCTGGCTCAGGAGATCCGTTCGGCCAATACCGACGTGCCCATTATCTTCCTGACAGCCAAGACTCTCAAGGAGGATATCCTCGAGGGATTCAAGCTGGGTGCCGACGACTATATCACCAAGCCCTTCTCTATGGAGGAGCTCGTATTCCGTATTGAGGCCATCCTGCGCCGCACCAAGGGCAAGAAGAGCCGCGAGTCTACAGTTTACCACCTGGGCGAGTTTACATTCGACACCCAGAAGCAGTTGCTGCAGATAGGCGAGAAGCAGACCAAGCTCACTACCAAGGAGAACGAGCTGCTGGCCCTGCTGTGCAGTCACTCTAACGAGATTCTGCAGCGCGATTTCGCACTGAAGACCATCTGGATTGACGACAACTACTTCAACGCCCGCTCTATGGATGTTTATATCACCAAGCTGCGCAAGCACCTCAAGGACGATCCGCAGATTGAGATTATCAACATTCACGGCAAGGGTTACAAACTTATCACCCCAGAAGGCGAGGATGAGTAAATGAGCAATCTCAGACATCATTTTGATACATATCTTGGAGTAGCACTAGTCAGCACTGGTGCTCTCCTTTTGATTATAAGTTATCTGGCAGGATTCACCCGCTATAATCTGGTGCTCCTTACAGGCCTGATAATCATCATTTTAGGTGCAGTGTTCCACGTTCGGCAACAGAAAAAGGGTGAAAAGTATTAAATATTCTTAAATAACTGTCAACTGTCAACTGTCAATTGTCAATTCTCAATTAATATTTGTACCTTTGCACCCGCTTTAAGCGAAATATTAATTAATAATTTATTTTTTAACGTAGTATGAATCAATACGAAACCGTTTTCATTTTAACTCCCGTTTTGTCTGATGAGCAGATGAACCGATAAGGGTGCAGAGATCATCAACGAAGAGGCCTGGGGATTGAAGAAGATGGCTTATGCTATTCAGAAGAAGTCTACAGGTTTCTACTGCCTGGTAGAGTTCAAGGCTGAGCCAGAAGTGATTAAGACATTGGAGACTGCTTTCCGTCGTGACGAGAAGGTAATCCGTTTCCAGACTGTTAAACTTGACAAGTATGCTGCAGAGTACGCCGAGAAGCGTCGCGCAAAGCTTGGTAAAAAAGAGGAGGCTTAAACTATGGCAGAACAGAGTGAAATCCGTTATTTGACAGCTCCTTCTATCGACACAAAGAAGAAGAAGTATTGCCGTTTCAAGAAGAGCGGTATCAAGTACATCGACTACAAGGATCCCGAGTTCCTGAAGAAGTTCCTCAACGAGCAGGGTAAGATTCTTCCCCGCCGCATCACTGGAACATCTCTTAAGTATCAGCGTCGTGTGGCTCAGGCCGTTAAGCGTGCCCGCCAGATTGCACTGCTGCCTTACGTAACCGATTTGATGAAATAATTAAAGAGGAGGACGCAAGATTATGGAAATTATACTGAAAGAAGATATTATCGGTCTGGGATTCAAGAACGATATCGTGAATGTTAAGTCAGGCTATGGCCGTAACTACCTCATTCCTCAGGGTAAGGGTGTTATTGCCAGTCCTTCAGCTAAGAAGATTCTCGCAGAGAACCTGAAGCAGCAGGCTCACAAGCTGGCTGCTCAGAAGGCTGCTGCCGAGGAGAAGGCTGCCCAGCTTGCTGGTGTAGCCCTCGAGATTGCCGCTAAGGTTAGCGTTACTGGCCAGCTCTATGGTTCAGTAGGTGCTGCTCAGGTTGCTGAGGAGCTCGCTAAGCTCGGTAAGGAGGTTGATCGTAAGATCATCACCATGAAGGATGCCAAGAAGGTTGGCGACTATGTAGCTCTGGTACACTTCCACAAGGAGGTTATCGTTGAGCTCCCTGTAAAGGTTGTTGCTGAGAATGCAGCTGAGCTGCAGGCTGCTGCTGATGCAGAGGCTGCTATCAAGGCTGCTGCCGACGCCAAGAAGGCTGCTGCCGATCAGGCAGAGGCTGCTGAGGCTGCCGACGAGGCTGAGGCTCTGGAGGCTATCGATGCTCCAGCTGAGGCATAAGTCAAGATTTTTAAATCATAACAATTAATAATAGCTGTAAGGCATCATTATTTATTATGACAACAGAGTCCCGAGGGCAATTATCCTTCGGGATTTTTTTTGTTTATTTTTGTTAATTTTTTGTCGTTATGCATAGAAATGCTTATATTTGCACCGAAACCGGGAATAAACACTGCGACGATGAAGAAGAAAACGTTTGCATGGCGATTAAGTCTTATAATAATGATAGTACTGCTGGTTATGTCGGCAGTAATTATGGCTGTTGTTTATGCAGTAACCAAAGAGGCGCTGGCGAGTGAGGCCGAGAGCCGCTACGAGGGCATCATTCTGCACGAGAACGAGAAGATTCGCGGTGTGCTGTCGGATGTATATGTGGCAGCCATAAATAATATCAATGAGATAGAGAGCGAGCTGGATAATCCCGACAAGTTGCAGCAGCTGCTTGAACGTATGGTGAAGCATAATATGTATATGTCGGGTTGCCGACTTATATTCGAGCCCGATTTTTATCCTTCTCGTGGTCATAGCTATGAGATTTATGCCTGGCGCGATTCGGCTGACAATATTCATGGTAGGCAGATGAACGAGCAGCATCCCGACTTCATCGTACACAAGTGGTATGAACCATCATTCCAGAATAGCGAAGGCGACTGGACACCACCATATTTCGACCGAGCCGCATCGCAACAGCTCACTACCACATACGCCACTCACATTCATGACCACACGGGGCGCAAGGTGGGTCTGCTGGGAGCCGACGTCTCTCTCGAATGGTTGCGAGTGCGCCATCAGCGTATCGATAATGAGAACCACGAACGGTTTGAGAAAGGGTTTGACCAGCAGTCGTATAGCTTTATTATCGATAGTGACGGCACGTATCTTATACATCCCGATCAGCAACGTGTGCTCAATCGTAAGTTCCAGGATACTACAGCCGAGAGTCTGAACTTGCTCGACGACGAGTTGGCACAGAAGATGATGAAAGGCGAGAGTGGAGCGTGCCGGTTGATGAACGACGGTATCGACTCGTGGGTGTTCTACTCATTTGTCAAGTATGCTGACTGGACAGTAGTTATCGTCGTTCCAGCGGCCATTATCTATCACAGCGGAAACGTGCTTGCCGCCATCATTATAGTCGTGTTCATAATAGGATTGACGATAGCATTTCTACTTTGCCATCATCTGATCAAGAAGAATATGCTCCCGCTTACCCGCTTTGTAACCGCAGCCAAGAAGGTGGCCGAAGGAAGTTTCGATGTAGAGCTGCCCGAGGTTAAGAGCCGCGAGGTGGATGCACTGCGCGATGCCTTTGGCAATATGCAGGAGTCGCTCACGCTGTATATCGACAAACTGAAGAAGACTGCAGCCTCGAATGCAGCTATAGAGCAGGAGTTGAAGATTGCCAGCGATATCCAACAGCGTATGCTGCCTAAGGTCTATCCGCCGTTCCCAGAGCGCACCGATATCGATATCTTTGGCGAGGTGGTTACTGCCAAGAAGGTGGGCGGCGACCTCTTCGATTTCTTTATCCGCGACGAGAAACTATACTTCAGTATAGGTGATGTGGCAGGCAAGGGAGTGCCCGCGGCGCTGGTTATGGCTGTGGCCCGAAGTATGTTCCGCAGTGCGTCGATGACCCATACGTCGCCCAAGCTCATCGTTGAGTCCATCAATCGCTCGGTGTGTCAGAGCAACGACTCGTTCATGTTCGTAACCCTGTTTATGGGCGTGCTCGATCTGGCCACAGGCCGCTTGACGTACACCAACGCAGGTCACGAACCCCCCGTGCTGGTGGGCGGTGCCCATACGCGATTCCTCAATTGCGATAATAACATACCGCTGGGCTTGCGCCCCGAGTGGGAATATACTGAGCAGCATTCGCTGGTGGACAAGGGCACTACGCTGTTCCTCTATACCGACGGATATACCGAGGCTGAGACTGTGGAGCACGAGCAGTTTGGCAGGGAGCGTATGTGTAAGGAGGCTTTGCGCCTCTCGGCTGAGCGTCCTGATTCGCGCACCTTTGTGCAGACCATCCGAAAGGCCGAGCGCGTGTTTGTGAACTACATACCTCAGGCCGACGACATCTCGCTGCTGGCCATCAAGTACAAGGGCAGCCACGACCGCACGCTATATCGTCGAGGCATCTCGCTCGTCAACGATGTTCAGGAGGTTCCTGCTCTGGCTATCTTCGTGGGCAGTATCTGCGAGGACATGCGATTCAACGAGCTCACCACAGCTCGTGTCAACTTGGCTATCGAGGAGGCTGTGGTCAATGTGATGAACTACGCTTATCCCGATGGCAAACGTGCCACTATCCTTCTCGAAGTGGTAGCCGACGATGATACGCTGACCTTTGAACTGCGAGACGACGGACGCCCGTTTGATCCAACACAGGTAGCTGAGGTAGATATTACCCTGCCTGCCAGTCAGCGCACTGTGGGCGGGCTTGGAATACACCTTGTGCGCCAATATATGGATACAATAAGATACGAGCGTGTGGGTAACCAGAATGTGCTCACTATGACCAAAGACATAAAAAGCGGAAGAGTAAAAATAAAAATAAAATAAAAAAATAGATATGGAAGCAACAATCAGAAAAGACGATGACAGAAGGGTTACACTGATACTCGACGGACGTCTTGATACATCTGTAACCCAGCAGACCGAAAAGGAAGTTGAACCGCTGTTCGACTTTGTCAACTGTGAAATCATTATTGACTGTAGCCGTCTTGAATATATATCATCGAGCGGTTTGCGACTGCTGATGGCTATCAACCAGCGCTGTATCGCACAGCACTGCGACCTATACATCAAGGGCTTGCAGCCTACGGTTCACGACGTGTTCCAAACCACAGGCTTTGTCCACTTGTTCAAGTTCAAGTAAGCTTAATCCCAGTCTTTCTTGCCGACTGTCACAAAGTAGTTCACTATCTGGCCGTCGGCATTGTAAAGCGGCTTTATTTGGTTCTTCGGGGTTATCTTTTGCAGCTTATTCATGGCGTCGTTCTGCTCAATCAGCAGGCCGTTCTTGTCGAAGAATGATATTGCCACGTATGGATTGCTGAATAGTGTCTCGTAGTCAATCTGCAGTTTGTGCTGGGCTTCGGTGTCGTTTATCACGTAGTATTCGCCCATCTCCTGAGCCATGCTGGTTATGCCAGTTATCTTCTCAGAGTTGCGTGCCACTATTGTGTTTCGTGTTTTCAGCACCACGCACGCGGTAGCCAGCACTACAAGCGCTATTATACCTATTATACCTATATAAAATGGCGCTTGTGATGGTTCAGGCTCGCGATGCTCGGGGTGCAGCCATATAGTGTTGATGGCTGCTATGTCGCCACGCAGTTTCAGTCGTGTGTACTGGTCGTCCAGCTGTTCTATCAGATAGCGGTCTTTGCTTATCATGAATAGTTCTGCTATCGAGTCGCGGCGTATGCGCTTGTAATTCACGATGTTTTCCGAAAAAATATAGTCCGTGTTTGCATATCCATGGTTGTCGTCCACTATCAGGTCGGCATCGCCCTGCTCAAATACGGTTCTAGTTATTCCCTCCTCTTTTATCAGGAATGCTACAGGCAGATCAAGTTCTTCGGCCAGTGCCTTGATGATATCCACATTGCTTCCCGAAGCCTCGCCGTGTGAGTCCTTAAACTCATAGGGCAAGTCAGTGCGGCTGATTACCACCCTCAGCGGGTGACGCTTGTTGTATCTCTCGGTTAGTGCTTGGGCAACCGTCTGTAGTGCAGTTGCTGCCAGTATCATTGTGGCTATAATATATCTGTATCTCATACGCAGAAAACAAAATATCCAATTAAACTTCCGTCGCTGTCGAGTGCGTTTTTTATCGTAAACTCTACCTGCCAGTCGTTGGTGTCCAGCTGGCCTTGGTAATTGTTGATGTATTTCAGGTCATCACGATTTATGCCCATCATGTCGCAGATGTGGGTGCGATTCTTTACCTGCTTGTCGATGTCGAATCCCAATAGCTGGCAGGCCTTGGTGTTGGCGTTCTGTATGATGCCGTCGCTGTCAAACTGGATTATTCCCGATTCATCGCTGTAGAACATCGACCAGTATCGCAGCGACCGGAGGGCCTCCAGCGTCTTCTTGTTGTGTCCGATTGTCACGTCTTTCTTTACTGCCACTATCAGTTTTGGATTACCGCTGGCATCACGCTGCAGCACCGATAATTCTATCACGTAGTAATTCAGCTTGCTGTCGTACAGGTCGGGATCCTTGGCTTGCAGTTCTACTGTCGTTTTCTCCTCTTCGTGGCCTTTGGCGTCTTTGTGGCGATTAATCAGCCTGTTTAGTGCTTCTTTTAGTTTCCGATAGTCCTCCTTGCTGTATCGCTTGGCAAACTCGTCGGCGCTGTAACTGTTGTCCACTTTGCCGTTCGCTCTGTGCCAGTAGTATTGCTCCCGTTCCACATTATACGTCCAGACGCGCAGGTGTCTGTCGTCTGTGATTTCTCTCAGATTGTTTTTCAGTTTGCTGTTGACACTTCTCTGCCTCGTGTTCTCGCGCACTAATCGTATCGTGTACAGCGCAGCCAGCACCAGCAGCAGTAGCCCTGCTACATTTACAATCCATAGCCATGCAGGAGTGGCATGATGCTGGCGGTCAGGGAATAGCCATTTCTTCTCTATCGGCGTAATCTTATAGTCGATATACAACTGTTTGTAAGCCTTGTCGATGCGTGCCAGCAGGCGTGTGTCGTTCGACATGAACTTATATTCCATGTGCGCCATGTTTACAGGTGTTATCTCCACATTATCTATATTCAGATTCTTTACAAGCCATTTCAGCGATAGCGTGTTACATACCATCAGTCCCTCCTGACTGCTGCTTATTCTCTGCAGCGATTCCTTCATATTGTCGCTCGGAATGGCGTGACCAGACCATCCGTAGTCCTTCATCAGGTCGTAACACACGCTCCGCGAACATACCGTAATCTGCAAGTCGGAATTGCTAAGGTCGTGGAATGTCTTGATGGCTACGGGCTGACTTTCAGGCGTGGCCACGCTTTGGGTGAACAGTACTACCGTAGTGTGTCCATACTGTCCGTACTCATCGTTGAATTGTGCCTTCAAACCCAGTGTAAGGTCGGCTTTGCGCTCCTTCAGGTCCTCCATTGCCTGCGTGGGCGACTTCAACCTTATTATATAAGGTATACCCAGCTCCTTCATCAGCACTCTTAGCAGGTCGATGTTAAAGCCTTCGGGCTCGCCATGTTCGTTGATAAACGAGTAGGGCCATAGGTTGTCGGCATCCACATATACCAGTGGCTTATCATCGGTAAACACCCTTGCAGTGTCGCTTTGTGCGGTGGTACTCAGGGTTAGTAGCGATAAACTAATCACGATCAATATTAATCGGCGCATATTTATGATGTTAGAATTATAAAGTTTTTGCAAAGATATTTATTTTTTTTCTAAAAAACAAAGAATTTTTAGATTATTTTCGTATATTTGCCGATGTGTTACTATAATATAAACAATAATTAATAGTTAAAAAAACAGACAATATGAACTGCAAGAAGATTCTGGTTTTATTAACCGTTTTGTTCACGTCCAGCCTTAATTCTGCTGCCAACGATGATCTGCACATTATGAAATTACAGGCAGAAATGTTGCGACTTATCAGCACCGACGAGCGCGACAACTTTCTCGAAGTAACCAATCAGCTTAAGGCCGAGAGCCAGAAGCAGGCCAACGAGCGTATGTTCTACATTGCCTGGGGCAATCAGAGTACCTACGAGGCTACACACCTTAACTACAATGGTGCAGAGGAAATAGCCGATAAGATAGCTCGCTACGCCGAGGATCATAACAGTTATTGGGGCACCTATATTGCCCTTCATACCAGGGCTGTAAATGCCCTGCAGAAGCAAGACTACAAGGCTGCCGAAGAGGGATTCCTGAAGGCTGTGGAATTTCGTCACAAGTATTTCCCCAACGAGAGTGCAGGTGACGATCTGCAGGAATTGATGAAGATAGCCAATCATCGCAAGGATCAGAAGGCAGGCTTGAAGTATGCACGCCAGATACTGGCCGAGCCCAACGTGGCGCCAATACATAAGGGTAGGGCGCTGTATCGTATCAGTCAGTTTGCATTTAATAAGAATAACAGACAACTTTACGACAGCATCTACAACGAGCTGATGGCCCTTAAGGCTAGCGACGGCATAGGCACCATCGAGCCTGTGGTAGAGGTTAACCACGAGATACTTAACGGCAACTACAGTGAGGCTCTGCGCCTTAGCCAGCAGCTCTCGCCCGAAATGAGGGCCGAGCGCATGGCTGTAATCTACCACCGCATGGGTAACGATGCCAAGGCCTACGAGCAGATGGCCCAATTCAAGAAGATCAACGACTCTATCGTGCTCGTGTCGCACGGCAATGTGGTGGCCAGCTGTTATGTTCAGATGAACAACGAGCGCCTTAAGCTGGAACAGAAGATGCTGGAGGACGAGAACGCCCAGCTTAAGCGCATCATCGTGTTTGTGGTGGTTGCTGCCGTTTTGATCGTTCTGGTAGTGGTAATGCTGCAGCATCACATTCGTATCAAGCGTCTTGAAAAGGAGAAAGAACAGCTTGAGAGGGACAAGATAAAGGTAGAGAAGGCGTTCAACATGAAGAACGAGTTTATCACCAATATCACCAACGAACTGCGTGCGCCGCTCAATCCTATCGAGGGTTTCTCCGACATTCTGGGCACCACCGACTACGAGCTGCAGGCCGAAGAGCGCGAGCAGCTGAGCCAAATGATTAAGGATAGCTCTAAACACATCACCAAGCTTATTGACGAACTGGCCGAGCTGTCGCTCTATGAGAGCAAGAAGTCGTTGCCGATCAACTATACCATGTCGCCAAACCACCTTGGCCGTCGTATGGTAGATGCCTATAGTGCGCGCTGCAAGGAGGGAGTGAGGATGTTCTTCGAGAGCGACCTGCCCGATGATTATGCCGTGCAGACCAATCAGGAGGCCATCGAGACCCTGTTGCGCCATCTGCTTGAGAATGCCATTTATTACACAGACAAGGGTGTCATCACGCTGGCTATCACCGAGTATGGCGACAACATCCGCTGCAGTGTCACCGATACGGGCCGAGGCATAGCGCCAGAGCGCCGCGCGCATGTGTTCGAAACCTTCCGCGAGCTGGGCGACCGTAAGAAGTTGCAAGGTATTGGTCTGTCCATCTGTCGTGCCGTCATCAAACTCCTTGGCGGCAAGATATGGTTAGACAACAAATACACCGACGGCTCCCGCTTCATCTTCGACATTCCAAAGAAATAATCAAATAGGGTTCGCGCTTTGCGAACCCATTTTTTTGCGTTTTTACTAAAGTATGTTAAAGCTTGTTTGACTTTAGACTGTTTGTGTGTCTAATAGTTGTAAAGCAAAGAAAATGGAAAAAAGTGCATTCGAAAATATGGTCCGCACGTGGCGCGAAAAGGCGCTCAGTGTTAGCATCCACTACGGTGCGGGCAGGGACGAGGCCGAAGACATTGCGCAGGACGTGATGCTCCGCCTGTGGCAGATGCACCAGGAACTGGAGCGATACCAGTCGGTAGAAGCCATCGTATCGCTGATGGCCCGCCAATTGCTCCATAATCACCAGCGCCGAAAACCTATAGAAGAACTCAACGAGGCTACTGTAGCAACCCTCACCACCAGTCCGCACGATGAGTTGGAATGCAAGGAGAACGATCGCTGGTTGCAGTCACGCCTCGACAGTCTGCCCACCACACAGCGCACCTTATTATATATGCGACAGGTGGAACGGCGCAGCCATGAAGAGATAGCCACGCTGCTGGGCATCGAAACCACATCAGTAAGCACCCTGCTGGCCCGAGCCCGCAGAACATTGTTAGAAGAAATAAAACGTAGAAACAGATGATACAGTACACTAAGGAATACATTGCCCGACTGCTGGACCGATATATGGACGGCACATCGACGCTCGACGAGGAGGACATCCTTGCCCAGTACTTTCGGGGCGAAAACATACCCGAGGAGTGGGCCTGCTATCAGGAGATGTTCCAAGAGATCGAGGCGATGCAACCTGAGGCCGAAGCAGCGCAACCTGCAGCCGCTGAGGAGCCGACACACGGAAGACGTCGCTGGATGATATGGAGTGTGGCAGCCGCAGCCGTTGTGGCAAGTGTAATCTTCCTGGCTGTTTCTGGCAATAAGGCCGATTTCCAGCTTGCAGCACCGCTCACAGCTCAGGCCGACACCACAGCCGCACCACAGCCCGCGGAGCCCGCGATACAGTCGCAGCCCGAGACAGTAGGCGCCGATAGTCTGACAACCCCCAAGGCCGCTCAGAAGCCCGCCAAGGCCCCCAAGCGCAGCAAGCGTAAGATAGTGCCCACGATACACGATATCGACAAGGCTTACGCGCTGATGGCACAGGCCAAAGTAGAGGCCGAAGTAGAGGCCATCGAGGCTCAGTTGGCCGCCTACGGCTACGTGCCCGTCATGCAAGAAGATGGTACCATAGTATATATTAACGAACAAACAAATTTTATTGCATATGAAGAGTAAAAGCTTAATTCTATCAGCCATGCTGATTGCTATGCCTTCAGCCCTTATGGCCCAGCAGAACATCCAGAAAACATTCGATGCCCTGCTCAAACAGAAACAAGTGATAAAGGTCACTGCGCATCACGACATGGAGAAGGACCCCGAGACTGGTGTAAAGAAAGGTCAGGCCGATGTGTACGACTTCACCCTGCCCGCAGGTAATCCATGGCGACAGCTTGTGTTAGATATCGAGGACGCTATCCATAAGGATTCTGAGAATGCCTATAGCGTAAGTTCGAGCGAAAACAACAAGGGCGCGAACTACGTGACTCTGGTAGTTGGCGACGGCAGTTCCGAGTCTGTTGCTATTGGTAAGATTCCTGGTTCTAAGTATATGTATGCCTGTTTCCTCGACAAGAAGGACCCCGAAAAGAAGTACCGCTATGCCTATGCCGTAGAGTGGGCCGAGGGTCAGGAGGGTATCAAGGGGCGCATAGCCACCACTTATGGCACCACCCAGAAATACCGCGAGCAAAGCGATAATGGTAAGAAGAGGATAAAGAGCAGTACCATTACCATTAATCGCAATCCACTTACCAAGGACCAGATATTTGAAATGATTGGCAATAACACGCCAGGCTTTATGTTGAAGCTGGATGCAGTAGACTCTGTTGCCACCAATTCACAGGAGTGGCTCAGCCAGTTCAGTACCGTAAGGACCATGTATGGCAAGTATCTGGCAGAGCACAATATGACATTGGCCAACGTATTTGCAAACAACATCTATAATCTCTGTAAGAAGGCAGACGTACTGGATGCCGACGAGAAAAAGATTGTTATGGGCGAAATAGCCCGCCTCCGCGATGCCACCGCAGACGAATATACTAAGAATCTATTAGTGCTCAGCATCAAAAAACTTAGACCATAAGCCTCTGATTGTTTTTACTCCTACGTGCCTACGCACGATGTGGCTCGCAGCAATGCGAGCCTTTTTATTCCTTACAACTCAGCAATTCCTCAGCAAGAACTTTTACCCGTTGTTCTGTGATTGGCTCTTTTGAGGAATACAATTTCTGTGTCAACGGGCTGTTCATTACCAAACCTGCGGCATCGCGTGGCTCAATATCATACTCTGAAACCAAATAAGCCGCAAGATCGGTAAAAAGTTGCTCGCGGTTACGGTTGCACACCTTGTCGAGATCGCTTAGCAGGGTTTCGCGCGGCAGAGTCTGTTCGTAGGCGTAATTATCCCCTAAGAACTGAATACCTTTATATACCAGCAGGTAGCGATATGCATCGGCGAAGGCCATCTGCTTGCTGTGGGCATACCACATCACACCTATCGTAACAAAGCGCACACGCTCCACTCGTTTATCGTCGGGCTCCTTCATACCCATCACCTGGATAGTAATCTTTTCGCCCATCGCATCCATCAGTAGCGATGCGTCCTCGAACGATATATGTGTGAGTCCCTTTTCTATCTTGCTAATACTGCTCTTGGGCAGACCAACACGCTTGCCTAGATCTTCCTGAGTAAGCTTCTTGGCCTTACGAACCTGCTGGATAGCTGCACCCAGCATACTGCCGTTTTCCTGTGTATCAAACTTATTCTTCATACTTAAAATTCTTCCATTTTCGGTGTAAATATACGAAAAGTTTCTGAAACGAGAAACTTTTTGGGTAATTTTTTATCTTTGATACGTACTTTTTGTGGGGAATGGATTTTTGTAGGCCAAATAATTATTCGGGATTATCCCTAAAACAGGGTAGGGATTACCCTAAAAAATGTAAAACCCTTGGTCGTTAGGCGTAAATTGATTATTTTTGCAGGCAGAAATCAACCTACAGGCGTATGAAACAGAAATATATGGTACTGGTGCTGTTTGCACTGATTGCGGCTTCGAGCGCCGTTAGCTTCTCTAGCTATCGTGCTACCGAGTGGCTTGTTACCCAGGATATGAATCAGGCTCTGGCCAAGACTATGGCCGAACAGCAGAGCGACGTAATCAACTGCGATACCATCACCGCGTTTAACAGTCATCTGCAGATGGAGGCTCTGCGCGGGCTGGCCGTGCTTGCCGTCGACACGCAACAGGGATTTACGCTGCATCCGCAGGTCTCGAGCGCTACCATTCTTGGGCTGTCTGATCAGCGACCCTCTATGGTGCTGTGGACCGCCGTGCTACTGTGGGGACTGTTCTGCCTGTACCATCGTCGCACGACTATCGCCGGACTGTATGGCGGACTGGCGCTGCGCGATGGCCAAATCATCGACGCTAAGGGCTGCGTGATAAAGCTGACGCCTATGCAACAGCAACTGATGGAGATGTTTATGAGTGCGCCCAGCTATACGCTGACGAAACAGCAGATCTGCGATGCGCTGTGGCCCAAGAAGGACGATGCCAGCGAGACGCTCTATACGCTTATCCGCCGACTGAAACCCATCATCGAGCAGCATTCCGACCTGAAAATAGAGGTTGACCGCGGTCGTTCTTATCAGTTGAAAATCAGATAGTTATACGGCTGACAGTGAAATGCCAGACAAATGTCAGACAAAATTTTCGCGCAATAAGAAATCTCTTCATACCTTTGCAGAAAAATCATTGCAAGTATGAAGAGATTTATGTTTCTATCCATTGCAGCCTACTTTGTGTTGATGGGGCTGATGTCAAACTTTCAGCGCGTGGTGCATGTGTCCACACTAGTAAAACTACAGCGCGCCATGCGGCTAACCTATATGGCCGAATATCACGACGATGATTACGGTTACACGGTGCGCTATCCGATATTCTTCCAGCGGTCTGACGACACTATGATGGACAAGGGCAGCTGTCGTTTCAGCTTCTGGCGCGATGATATCGAGGTGGTGCAGTGCGCATTTGTTGAGCACAATCCCGATGCTCTCTCGGTAGATCAGGCCATCCAGAAGTACTCAGCCCAGCTGCACGCCTCAAGCCACATCAAGGGTGCCGACTACTTTATCCTTGCTGGCTCGCTGGCCGATGATTCTGGCACGCTGTCGGGCCGCCGCTTTTTTGCCAAGTTTGTACAGCATCGCAAGTTCTGGTTCGTGCAAACGCTTACCTATCCTGAGCAATGCGAGCAAGCCCTACAGCGCCTAATCCAAGAAATCTACAACTGGCAGGTGTGGAAGAATGTAGTCTTTCATGCGCCTACGCACGATGTGGCGCCCAGTGCTGTCAGTATCGCCGATGCAATCGATGCGATTAGCTGAACTACGAATTTAATGGTTTCCTTCTTGCTCATGGTCTTACATTTTTATAATTCTTACATTTTTACATTTTTAAATTGGGGTGGGGCGCTAGCCCCTTGCCCCTGTGGTCTAGTCGGTGCTGATGGGATTACCGCCGCCGCCACCCTGATTGCGGATGGCGGTATTCGCCAACTCATCCTTCAGGTCAACCGCTGGGGTGAAGATTATTCGGCGGGTGCTGATCAGTCCGGTCTTTACCTCCTCGGCAGTCGCTACGCTCTTGGCTCGCAGTCCGAATCGCATGGTTCCCAGTCCTGGCAGCGCTACCGAGTGGCCTTCGGTGGCCCACGCCTTGATTACCTCTCCGGCTGCATCCCAGCATGCCTGCATGATACCCTTGCTTACTCCGCTGCGCATAGCAGCCTCCTTGATCACCTTCTCCTGCGAGAGCGAGGTGTAGATCTCCGGTATCATGATGTAACGGTACGTACCCTCATACTTGCCGATCTTCTGCATTTTCTCTTGTGCCTTAACTTTTAGTGCCATAATTTTAAAGATTTAATGTTTAATGTTTAATTTTTTTTGACACTACAAAGGTACGAATTTTTGGCGAGGTAGCCAAAAAGCGAGTGTTAATGAATTGTTAATTTCTAAATGTTTTATAGCGCGCATACGTGAGCAAATTTCCTCCCACACGTAGAAGATATTTTTCTCACGTGCGAGGGCACTCTTCAAGTGCGCACAGCGCACAGTGCACAGTTTTATAATGAGCCTTGCATTTGCCTGTATTATATTTACTATATACATATTATATATATAGTAAATATATTATACACATTTTCTTCTTCATCTTGCAAGCCGCCGCCTAAAAACTGTGCACTGTGCGCTGTGCGCATTTTCAAGTGTTTCACCCCGTAAGGCTGCTCAGTACGAACAGCAGGAGCTGTGAATGAGTTCGCTGGACATTGCGGAGCTCTGCGGGAAACAACAATTCCACGTGATGGAGGCCATCAGAAAGATGGAGCCTGCATGGGTGAAAATATGTGGGTCGAATTTTCGGCTGACATCGAGAACAGTTGTCCAGCCTAACGGCGGAACACGCGATGTTCCATGCTATATGCTTACCAAAACCGAGACACTCTACATCGCCACCAAGTTTAAGGATGACATGCGAGCAAAGCTGGTGCTGCGATGGGAGGAGTGGACGATGAGCGGAATCAAACGAAAAGAGTATCTACAGTACCTGGCTGATACCCGCGACCAAGAGTTCCGGATGAAGGACGCGGGATATCAGGTGGTACACAAGAGCTCGGGGAGTTTACAAAGAGTAGTAGTCATCCTGAGGCGTATTATATTCCTCGCTTAAACAAGCGTAGTTACTTGTGGCGATAGATAAAACTGCCGATGGCAACGATGATGACCAGGATGGTGACAATGTAGGCCCAGACGTGTGTGACGCGCGAGGTGGCTGAGATGACGTATTCGTGGGGCAGCAGGCGCTCGCCTGAGAATCGGTAGCTGATCACGTTGCCGTCGACCTTGCCCATACCGCCATCTGTCACGCGACCTGGCATCACCAGATTGAGCTGCGGCTTCATCCACATCAGGTATTGAAGACTCTTATATTGATGGTCAAGAATCCTGTCCCAATGACGATCCTCGCTAAATAGCGGTTCGAAGGCATCGGTGTGATAGTAGTCCTTGAGAATCTTGGCTACTGGTCCAAGTTCGTCGAATATCTTCATGTTGGCTACGGCGGGCGACATTACGATAGAATCCTTGTTGGCCAGGAACTGTCCGTTGTTTACAGGAGGATTCTTGATGTCCTTCCAGAACACGTGGGCTATGTAGGTGTAGATGTAGTCGAAGGTGTTGGCATTCATCCACTTGCTTATCTGCGACTCGATGCCATCGAGCAGCTCTTTCTGCTCAGAGCCAGTCAGGTCTTCGGCCAGATTGGGCTGTCCTGTGAACCAATACGATGCGGTGTCGGCACTAACAAACCGATCGAGCGGAATGGGGAACATCTGCTGCATATCGGTGATGGCATAGGTCTCGGTGTAGACGTAGTCGGTATAAAACCACTTGAAGTGCTTATCGAGCGAAGCTGTGGCCTTGAACAGATGGTTGACCACCTTGGTGAGCGAGTCGCTCATCTCGGCCACCGAACCGAAGTGGCGCTTGGTATGCATCAGGATATGACTTTGCACATGATCATTAGGAAACACCTTTCGCAGACTGTCCCACTGTGCTTCGGTTATCGGACAGGCGTGGCGGGTGCTGTCGCCCATTACCGACCATGTGCGCTCCCAATCGGAACCGAAGTGCAGGCCACCATTCTCGATAGATTGATCGACTGGAGCCATTGCGTCTTGAGGAGAAGGATGAAAACTCATCTCGCGGCTGTAGGTGCCATCTTCATTGATGATGGTAAGCATACTCGAATCGTCATTACACGATGTGATCAGCAGCACTAAGGCTGCGGCGATAATATAAAATCTACTGGTTTTCATAATTCATGAGTTTTAATTGTTTGTAAGTATCAGGTTGTGCCTGTCGGCGCTCCAAGTAGCACATCAGGATTTCCCGGGGTGTACCTTCGGTGCAGTATTGGGGTGCTGGGGGCGTTTGAGTTTGTTCCACCTTATTAATATACGCGGTTGCGGCTTTGGGCGCAGGCTCCATCTGTAGCCAGATGAACAGTCCTACCAGATAGACAGCTGCTACCGATGATATGATGCGCAGGGCGATGATGACGGCCGACGGACGGCTGGATGCCGGCTTGCGACTGGCCATGATGCGATCGTATTCGGCCTCGCCCTGAGTAAGTTCGCCTAGCATCATACTTACGGCCTGCCATTCTTCGGTCATGCTGTCGCTGTGTTGCAACTCGCTAGCCAGCTGTAGCTCTTCTGCAGGCGATGTCTCGCCTGCGAGATACTTGTCGATGAGGTGTTGTATATCCTTGTTTGTCATTGCTTCATGCGTTTAATGAGTTCTGCCATTACTTTCTTTCGTGCTGCCGATACCATCGGGGCTATCGAGGTCTTGGGTATGCCCGTCTGACTGGAGATTTCGTCATTGGATAGTCCCATCACGGCACGCATATCAAAGAGTTCACGTTCTCGTAGTTTCAGCAGGCTTAGTGCCTCGTTCAGCATCTGCTGCGTGTCCTTGGCCTCCAGTTGCTCTTGCGGCGAGGCTTCGGTAGCGGCGTTTTTCAGCGTCTGCTGGTCTATGTCGGCCGTGTGCTGCTGTCGGCGATACATGCTCACGCAGCAGTTCTTGGCCACTCGCACCGCCAGCGCATCGATGTTTCGGCTGGCGTCAATCTGTTCGCAGTATCGCCATAGCTGTACCATAGCTTCTTGCGCTGCATCTTCGGCATCCTGACGAGATGTAAAGAACTGGGTGCTGACGTTCAGTACCTTCTGGCGCAACTGCGCGGCGATATGTTCAAACTCTTGACGTGTCATATACATCTATAATACGCACATCGTGGCTGAATATTAAGTTGAATAACCATAGTTTTCCTAAATTCCGCAGCACTTTAATTTAACTTTCTTTATAAGTACCTGAGCAACAAAAAGTTGCTCAGGATTTGGCCATGTCAGATTTTTCACTTACCTTA
>ONYZ01000087.1 GCA_900322175.1 uncultured Prevotella sp. | reverse complement strand
GAAGAACCGCCGTATGCGGAACCGCACGTACGGTGGTGTGAGAGGTCGGAAAATGAAGTAGGAGGAAAACTTCTTCATTTTCCTCCTACTCGATTGGCAGAAAACGATGTTTTCTAAGTTGCAAAATACCATTTTCTCAGTTAGAAAACGGATATAAAAAAGAGATGTTCAGTAATAAACACCTCTTTCTTTGTATGATAGTGAAGAATTTACTTCAGATCGCGAATCTGCTGAGCTGGAGCATAGTCTGGGTCGATAGCCAGAATCTTGTTTGCATACTCCTTAGCCAGAGGCTTGTTCTTTGCGAACAGGAATGCATTTGACATCAGATAGTGGTAGCTGTACTTAAGCATGGTGTCCTCGCCCTTAGAGCGATCAGCTTTGCCTTCGAGCAGTTCAACAACCTTCTGGTAATCAGGCTTTGCAAGACCCTTCTCACCATTCTTGTCAAGCTTGTTGTTCATTGTTGCACACTGATAAGCTGCATAAGTGCTTTGGATAGGGAACTTCTCTGCCATAGCGCGGTATGCTTCAATGGCCTTGGCAATATGCTTAGGCTTGTTGACCTCGTCCTCGTCAGCATACTTTGAGTATATCTTAGCAACACCTTCCATATCGTCAGAGTTTACATCTGGCTTGCATGCCAGGTACTGATCATAGTACTTAATAGCATTATCAAACTCGCTCTCCTTAAGATAAGAGTCAGACACACTCTTCAGGATAGCCCAACGCTTAATCATAGACTGGTCGTTAACCAACTCAAGAGCCTTGTCGTAGTGAGCATACATATTGGCCTTATCATCCAGAGCCTGATAAATCAGAGCTGTGTAGAAGTGGTCGTACTCAGAGACCTTGGCGCTGTCAGTTTCGAAGAAGTACTTGTGGATGTAACTCTTTGCTGCATCGTAGTTCTTCAACTCATAGTTTGCGAACATTGCAATACGGTTGAATGTTGGGTTGCGTGGCTCCAACTTTATACCAGCTTCTGCAGCACGTACTGCGTCGGCAAAGTGACCTGTAAAGTAACTACAACGTACAAACTCGTTAAGCCCCAGCTTGTCGAGCTTGGTGATATCAGCCTTAGAGTAGTTTTCATAAGCCTGCTTCTCATCATTAGCCAGCATGAAGATGTGACCCTTGAATGCGTCGATGTCTTCGTCAGGGCACTGAGCCTTCATATCCTCAAGTTTCTTAGCAGCCTGAGTTGGGCTAATCTTACGATATACCATAGCCCACTTCTTATAACCTGCAGGGTTCTTTGGATCGAATGTGATAGCTTGGTTGTAATAGCTAGCAGCCTTACCACCATCGGTACCATATGATGCCTCGATATCACCAAGCAGCAGGTATGCTGGTGCATACTGATACTTTGGCTTGCCTGCCTCATTGGCATAGTTGGCGAACTGACGTGCGCCAGCCGTATCCTTCTGAGCATAGAAGGCCTGAGCAATCTTCATGAGAGCCTCTGGGTTCTTCTTGTTCTTCTTGTAGGCAGTGTTTGCTAACTTGGCAACGTTTGGATCCTTTGCCTTAATACCATCAAGAGCTGCATTAAGCTCTACTTCCTGTGCATTTGCGGCGGCGCTGAAACCTGTCAGCAACACACCCATTACTAGATATTTAATTGCTTTCATAATTCCTTGTTATTAAGTTACACTTCTGTTTTACTGTTCTTTGTTCTTTCTCTTATGACGTTTTATTATTCAATAGGTTTAAATTATTTACTCTTTACTATCACATCCCTCACGTTCATATTGGCTGTTCGTGGCAGTAGGCCTGCACGGAGAATGATTTTTTGTCCTTTAGGCAATTGTACAAAGTGTGTAAAGCTACTGGGGACACCATTACGTGTATCATTAAGTAGTGCATAGATGGTGCGGCGTAGAGGATAGTTGCCATTATATAAATAGTATTGATAGGGTTTCCAGCTGTTATACTTCGTTGCCGAGTCGAGCTTTGATACGCCCATCACGCTTATATTCTTCTTGAAGGTGACATTTGTGGTGTCACGTTTATCGTTGAGCCAGTTAGAACCAATGATACCAAGCGAGTTAGGATGGTTTTCTACATAGTCAATTACTACAGCACTTGTCTTAACGGCTCCAATGTTAGGTGCGCTGAACTGCTGGCCTCCAAGTATAGAGTCTACACACCAGCGTACGGTGCTTGATAGTGGATTGTCGAATACTACATCGATAACACCAAGTTTGTTTTGTGGATAGATATCGCTCCACTTAGTAATTTCTCCCTTAAGTACACGTGCAAAGTCTTTAATTGTTATGCACGAATCGGGGTTGGCGTTGTTTACTATGATTGCCAGTCCATCGTAAGCTACTGGTATAGCCCTTGGAAGGAATTTCTGGCTGATAAGTGTCTGGCGTTCATTAGCTGTGAAGTCGCGTGTAGTGAATGCCAGCCATGTTTCTTGTTTCATCAGCTTCTTTACAGCATCTTGCTCGTTGATATATACGGGTGTGATGGAGTCGAGAGTCTGATTGGTGAAATAATATAATTCTTCGTCGATGATTGGGAAGAAACTTTCATCAGCAGTCAGTATGCTAGCTGCCTTCTGATATGCTTGTTCCTTTTCAGGATTAGGCTTGTTCCCACATCCGGGGAACAAGCCTAATATCAGTGTTAATCCAACTAATTTATGTAATTTGTTGAATGCGTTCATTTCAAATTTCGTTGAGAATTACTGCAGGCGGAATGTTACAGGTACTGTGTACTTTACACGTACTGCGCTACCGTTCTGCTTACCAGGAATCCAGTGTGGCATTGACTTAACAACGCGCTGTGCCTCCTTATCGAGTGATGGGTCAACGCTCTTTACAACCTTAACATCGGTGATAGAACCGTCACGCTCTACAACGAAGGTTACAACTACACGTCCCTGTACACCGTTCTCCTCGGCTACTACTGGATACTTGATATTCTTTGACAGATACTCGAACAGAGCTGAGCTACCACCAGGGAACTGAGGCATTTCCTCTACCACGTCGAACACCTTGGTCTCTTCAACCTTTGGTGGTTCGGGCTCTGCGATAGTCTCCTTAACCTTCAGTACCTCACCTGCTGTATCATCGTTACCTTCTACGTTGAAGGCACCGATAGCGGTGTTGCTCTCCTGAAGTTCGTCCTGTGACTTGATTTCCTGATCTTCCTGAACTTCTTCGTCCTTCTTGATCTCAGGAACAGTAAATGCTACAGAACTCTTAACTCGCTCAACTTCGATTTTCTCAACTTGAGTATCATCTTCCTTGCGCTCCACCTTAGCCTCTTTCTTCTCAGCCAAGTTGGCCAATTCAACGTCAGTCTCGATGGCTGCATTACGGGATGCAATGTAATTATCGATAGACACCTTTGCGATTACAATGGCTGCGATGATAGCAAATGCAGCAAACATTGTGAGCAGTGCCTTCAAGTTACGTTTACCCGTGGTCTTGCGCAATTGATAAGCTCCGTATGCTTGGTTTTTACCTTCGAATACGAGGTCAACCCAGCCGTTGTCAATAAGATCTATTTTTGCCATAGTCTATTCTACATTTTAGGGGTTAATCATTTAACGCCAGCCTTCTCGATGAGCTCCTTATCGTCGTCACTCATCTTGTCAACATTGTCAATGACGTACTTATCAATATTGCTAATGAGCATCTCGTCGAGTGCTGCTACCATGTTCTCATAGGTAGCTGAGTTCAGCGGACGGATGATGACGGTCATAGTTGGGATTTTCTCGCCTGTGGGCAGTTCACCCTTCTTCAACTTCTTCAGTGCCGTCTGGTACTGTTCGTCAGTCATCTTTGAGTTGTACTCATTCTTCTTTGCATCCAGCTCCTTCTTGGCCAGCTTAATTTTGGCTACAGGGTTGATACCCTCTTCGGTAGTGTGCTCGTTCAGCACCTTTTCAATACCGTCCTTGCCATAAGTTGTTTGCTTAACGCATGAAGGATCATCATAGTTGGGAAGTCCGGCAATATACCATACCTTATCATTGGCACCCAGATAGAGTGTGATGGTATGAGATGCCTTGCCAGTGTAGTACACAGCATGAAGAAGGTGATAAGAAGCATCATCATGTCTACCATTGGCGTGAAGTTCACGCGGGTATCCATCTTTTTCTGCTTTGATAGATTCTTTTTTGCCATAATACTACTAGTTGTTTAAACGTTTAACATCGAGATTCGTGATCAGCTGGAAACGGTTCTCGTTCATATCCTGGAGCTCTGACATCAACTTCTTGACAGCTGAATAAGGAGTCTTAGAATCGCACTTAATGGCGAGTTTGATGTCGGGATTAGCCTCGCGGGCTGATGATACCCACTCCTGGAACTCACTCTTGCCTCCGTTGATACTATCAAGCGGAAGTCCGAGCTTCTGAATTGCCTCACCCATCTTTTCTGTATCGAGGTCAAGATATGCACCAAGCTGAGCCATTGGAGCACCAACCATAGCATCCTCGCGGAAGTGCTTGATCTGGTTGGCGTTCAGCTGTACGCCAAACTTGTCTGTCATGCTCTCCATCATAGCCTGCATGTTGTTCTTGTTTTCGGTACCACAGTATACGCGTCCTTCTGGAGTAACCAGAATATTGAGCACGTCCTGCTCTGGTATCTTTTGATGTCAACATAAAGAAACACAGAAGCAGCGTCATCACGTCTGACATAGGCGTCATGTCAATCCAGATGTCTTTTTTCTGTATCTTAATTTTAGCCATTCTCTAATGCTTTTTTAGTGAGTTAGAAAAATGGATAAATATTAAGCCTCGTTGTGGTTAGAATCGTATGTAGCGGCGATTGTGTAACCAATCTCGTCGAGAGCGTATGTCAGCTTGTCGATCTTGTTTGAGAAGAAGTTGTAAACTACGGTAGCTACCCATGATGTCAAGATACCAGAAGCTGTGTTAACCAGAGCCTCAGAAATACCTGCAGACAGAGCCATAGAGTCAGCACCACCACCAGCAGACAGAGCCTGGAATGATCCGATCATACCAAGTACAGTACCGAACAGAGCGGTCAGAGTACCCAGAGATACGATTGTAGCAACCATTGGGAGGTTCATCTGCAGAGTAGGCATCTCAAGCTGAGTAGCCTCCTCGTGAGCCTGCTGAATCTTTGCAATCTTAGCAGCCTTCTTCAGAGTGTCGTTACCCTCAACGTCTCTATAAGCGGCGATAGAAGCCTTAACTACGTTAGCTACAGAACCCTGCATCTTGTCGCAAAGCTTGTCAGCCTCATCGAACTTCTGAGCCTTGATGAGCTCCTTAACCTGAGCGGTGAACTTGGCGAGGTTAATCTTACCAGAAGCACTCTTGATAGCGAAGAAACGCTCGATACCCAGGCAGATAACGGTGAAGAGAAGAGTCAGGATCAGACCTACTACGAAACCTCCCTTATATACAGTACCCAGCAGGTTAGCGGGGTGTCCGCTGCGATCACCACCAACGAAGTTTTCGGGGTTACCCATTACGAAGTACCATACACCATAACCAGCAGCTGCACAAATTACCAAGATAATCCATGCTGCCTTAATACCACCAAAGCCCGAATTCTTTTTGGCTGGGGCTGCAGCCTTTGTTGTTGTTGCCATAATTAAAATTAATTTTTTTAGTTATTATAAATAAATTAAAATTTGATTCACCTCGCAAAAGTAGCAAAATAAAGCGGAAAACAAGCCTAATTAATACATTTTAACTATGAATTTCCGAATTATTTTAGTTTTGCACACACTTCTTTGATGCGCTTCATTGCTTCTACGATGTTTTCATCGCTTGTAGCATAGCTCATTCTGAAGCATTCTGGATCACCAAAAGCATCACCACCAACGGTTGCTACATGCCCTTTCTCTAATAGATACATGGCAAAGTCGGTAGAGTTGTTGATAGTGGTCTCACCATCGCTCTTGCCGAAGAAACTGCTGCACTTGGGGAACAGATAAAATGCTCCCTCAGGCACGTTAACCTCGAGGCCAGGGATGTCCTTAGCCAACTCGACGATGAGGTTGCGACGACGTTCGAATGCCTGACGCATATCCTCTACGCACTGCTGGTCGGCTACGTAAGCAAACTCAGCTGCCTTCTGGCTTACAGAGCATGGACCACTGGTGTACTGGCCCTGCAGTTTGTTGCATCCCTTCACAATCCACTCTGGGGCTGCGATGTAGCCAATACGCCATCCTGTCATAGCGTATGCCTTGGATACGCCATTAACGATGATAGCGCGCTCCTTCATGCCTGGGAACTGGGCGATGCTCTCGTGTTTGCCGATATAATTGATGTGCTCGTAGATTTCATCTGCCAGTACGAAGAGATCTTCGTGCTTCAGGATTACATCTGCCAGAGCCTTAAGTTCTGCCTTGCTGTACACACTACCTGTAGGGTTGCTGGGCGAGCATAGGATAATCATGCGTGTCTTTGGGGTGATGGCTGCTTCCAACTGCTCTGGAGTCATCTTGAAGTTCTGGTCGAATCCTGCCTCCACGAACTTTGGTGTACCACCTGCCAGCAGTACCATCTGTGGATAGCTAACCCAGTATGGGGTGGGGATAATAACCTCCTCACCATCATTAACCAGCGCCATAACGGTGTTGCACACACTTTGCTTGGCACCATTGCTCACCAGAATCTCGTTGACGGTATAGTCAAGCTGGTTCTCGTTCTTAAGCTTTGCCACGATAGCCTTGCGCAGGTCGGGATAGCCTGGTACAGGTGAATAGCGTGAATAATTGTCGTCTATCGCCTTCTTGGCAGCCTCCTTTATAGCATCAGGTGTATTGAAGTCGGGCTCGCCGACACTCATGTTGATTACATCGATTCCTTGCGCCTTCATTTCGGAACTTTTCTGAGACATTGCCAGCGTGGCCGATGGAGCCAGTCGTTGCAGACGATTTGATAATTGTGCCATATTTACTCTAAATTTTGTGCAAAATTACGCATTTTATTTTTGAAAACGAAATAATAATGTCACTTTTTAACTATTTCTGCCTAAAATGTGGCAATTTGTGACTATTTCAGATGCAACGTGTGTCCCATACGTGTCTTTTTGGTCTCAAGATAACGCAGATTGTACTGGTTGGGAGTAACCTCGATGGGCACATTTTCGATAATTTCTAGTCCGTATGCCTCAAGACCTACACGCTTCACTGGATTATTTGTCAGCAGGCGCATCTTGTGCACACCTATATGGCGAAGCATCTGTGCTCCGCATCCGTAGTCGCGCTCGTCGGGCTTGAAGCCAAGATGCACGTTTGCATCTACGGTGTCGAGTCCCTGCTCCTGAAGCTTGTATGCTGCAATCTTGTTCATCAGGCCGATGCCACGTCCTTCCTGTTGCATATAGATTACCACACCCTTGCCCTCTTTCTCGATGGCTTGCATGGCCTTGTGCAACTGTTCGCCGCAATCGCAGCGTTTGCTGCCAAGTATGTCGCCAGTCATACACGATGAGTGGACACGTACCAGTATCGGCTCGTCCTCCTGCCATTCGCCCTTGATAAGCGCTATGTGCTCCAGCCCGTTACTCTTCTGACGGAAGGGGATTAGGCGGAAGTGGCCGTAGTCTGTTGGCATATCTACCTCTTCGCCTACCTCGATAAGTGATTCCTTCTTCAGACGATAGGCTATCATATCTTTTATGCTGATAATCTTCAGGTTCCACTCTTTTGCAAACTTCATCAGTTCTGGCATGCGGGCCATTGTGCCGTCTTCGTTCATAATCTCCATCAGTGCTCCTGCAGGATATAGACCAGCCATACGGCAAAGGTCGATAGCAGCTTCAGTGTGTCCGCTTCGACGCAGCACACCGTTGTCCTGAGCGTAGAGTGGGTTTACGTGTCCTGGTCGGCCGAATGTCTCTGGTCGGGCTGTAGGGTCGGCCAGAGCCTTGATGGTTTCTGCACGGTCGTGGGCACTTACGCCAGTGGTGCATCCTTCCAGCTTGTCTACCGTTACGGTAAATGGGGTGCCAAGTACCGATGTGTTGTCCTGTACCTGATGTGGTAAGTCTAGTTCCTTGCATCGCTCGATGGTGATAGGTGCGCACAGCACTCCGCGAGCGTACTTCAGCATGAAGTTTACCTTCTCTGCTGTTATCTTTTCGGCAGCGATTATCAAGTCGCCTTCGTTTTCGCGGTCTTCATCGTCCACTACTATCACGAACTCTCCCTGCTCGAAGTCCTTTACGGCTTCTTCTATGCTGTTCAACTTCATCTCTTCCATTTTTTTACACCTTATTATATATATAGTAGTTAATCCTTATGCTTTTTCGCCTCATGGTCGCGTACCAGTTCATGTATGAATGGCATGTTCTCCAGGTCCTCGAATGACTTAGGAGCAGGTGGGGCTAAGTTTGCTACACGCTCCAGTACCCACTGGTTGGTCTCCAGTATATGATTCAGATCCTTATGTAGTCTCAGACGGAAACGGCACATTCTCAGATAGAAGAATATACCCAGCGGCAGCACCAGTCCTGTGATGATGTTAAGCCATTTCTGGCGGAACGGACGTGTGTGGGCATGTGTGGCTACTATCGGATAGTGGTTCAGATAGCTAAGTATCTGTGTATCCTTGGTGTTAGCCAAATCCTCTATCACATCCTCAAGCTCGTCAACTATGTGCTGTATTGTCTGATCGTCGCCTGGACGGAAGAATACATGGATGGGGTTAGGCAGGCGCAACAGCTTGTGCTCCTCGCCATATTCCTTGATTTCCTTGCTTATCTGCAGTAGATAATATGAGTCGAGTGCGTATATCGGGTCTTCGATTACCACCTCCTTGCGATAGATGTGGCGGTGGGTTCTTAGTCCGAATATACGCATAAATACCTGCTTGTACATATCGACATTGAATACCACCGAGTCGTTGTTGGCCTTGTATGTAAAGAAACAGGCGATAGGTGTCAGCACTACTGTAGATATCGTCATTCCATACCACACGGTCCATTGGTCATCTCGAGCCATCTTCTGACCTGTACTGTCCAGGATATAGTACACGATGAATACCAGTACCGATATGATTACCGGCACACCCAGTCCGCCCTTGCGGATGATGGCGCCAAGTGGTGCTCCGATAAAGAAGAAGATGATACACGTAAATGCCAGTGTGAACTTGAGGATAGCCTGAATCTGGTGCGTGCGATAGTATCGGTGCAGACTCTTGGTATAGGTGCCTTTCATTTCAAGGTCGGTGGCTATCGACTGTGCATTGTTGACGGCAGTTCTCATGGCCGACTGCTTTTGAACGTCGTTCAACTTAGCGAACAGCGAGTCGAGCGTGATGTTGTTTTCGGCCAGTTGCTTGGCTATCTTTATAGAGTCAGGCTTGGATACTTCGACACGTCTAAAGAAGAATCGTGATGACTCTTCGTAGTAGGCACGCCCTACGCTATCATTGAATTCTGCCAGCGAGTCTTTGTCGTGTAGTATCTTGCCCAGGCTTTTTGCTCTTGCATCGCCCGATATGTCTTCCTCGTCGGCCAGACTGAAACCTCCGTCAAAGTCGAGGACTATGCGCTTGGTAACAAATGTTTCGCGGCGATAGGGCACATCGGCTGTACCAGCCAGGTCCTGCGAGCGCATATTCTCGTTCCACACACCATTATATAGTGTAAGCAGCAGGTGCTTCTTCTCGGCTGTGCTCTGCATCATACCAGAGTCGGCTAGAATGATGGCCTGGTCCTCGTAGCTGCCCGTCATACGATATATCATGATACCATACAGCATACCTGTCTCCAGATTCTTCTTCTGTACGTAGATGTTTGATCCTGGTATGCCGTCGTAGAATATTCCTTCAGGTATCTGCACCTCTGGACTCTTCTGCTTCATACCCAGCAGCAGACGGTAGAAGTCCTGATTGGCCTGTGGACCTACCACATTCTGAAAGTAGAATGATACTCCAGCCATCAGTACTGATATAATGATGAGCGAGCGGAATGCCTGCATCAGTGATATACCAGCTGCCTTGATGGCTGTAAGCTCAGAACTCTCGCCAAGGTTACCAAACGTGATGAGTGATGAGAGCAGGATGGCCAATGGGAATGCCTGAGGCATGAGCATCAAGCCCATGTACCAAAAGAACTGAGCCATTATCTCTATCGAAAGTCCCTTGCCTATCAGCTCGTCTACATATCGCCACAAGAACTGCATCATCAGCACAAACTGGCAGATGAAGAATGTTCCCACAAACAGCAGTCCGAACTGCTTGGCGATGAATATATCTAGCTTCTTAATACGAAACATTTGCTATTTTGCAATTTTGGCTGCAAAATTACAGAATTTAATTAAGAATTAAGAATTAAGAATTAAGAAAATGTCACTAATCAGCTATTTTTCTTAACTCTTAACTTTTCAGTCTCCATTTTTTCAGAGTCCACTTGCCCTGTGAAGTCGGTCTAGCATGCTCTCCCACAGAATCTTCAGTCCGTCCACATCATCATCTTCGGCAAAGTCGGTAATCAGCAGGTTCAACTGATGCGTCAGGTCGCTCTGTGCTATTCGCATTTCGAAGTAAGTGTCGTCGTCCTCTTCGTCCCATTTCATGCGTATGCGGTCGTTTATGATTGATTCTATCACATGTGCCTGGCGTACGTCTTGCTCTGTCCACGGCTCACCCCAAGTGAAGGTGAATACGCCATCTTCCTCGCTGACGTGATTGGCAAACCATCGCTCCAGTCCGTGAGCGCTACTTATCTGTTCCCATATCAGTGCTGGCGACTTGATGGCCAATGGGTATTCGATGTCAATTTTCTGTTTTCCCATAATTTTTGGGTGTTAGTTATTGATATTAATCAACGTTTTATGCGGCAAAATTACAAAAATTAATCGAAACACAAAACTTTTTGCCGAAAAATTTTGGTGGTTTAAAAAAAATGTGTACCTTTGCACCCGCAAAACAGCGATATGGCGGGATAGCTCAGCTGGTTAGAGCGCATGATTCATAATCATGAGGTCGCCGGTTCAATCCCGGCTCCCGCTACCAAAGAAAAGTTCTAAAAATCAAGCAGTTACGAAGATTTCGCAACTGCTTTTTTCTTTTCACGAAGTTGATTCGGGAAAGTGATGGGAAAGTTTACCACTTCTAAATCGCTTTTTTTATCGTGTTCGATTTAGCTGAAATTAAACAGGATTAGCTGCATATTATGGGATTCAAATTGCTCTAATCATAATTTTGGTAACCTGATTTCTCTGTAATTGAGATAAAAGATCAATCCTAATGATCCTCCTAAAAGCAACAATGTAACGAATGGGAGCCATAATATTTCCCATAGTTCACCCCATAAGCATCTGTTGAATGCCGCATACACAGCATAGGCAACGCTATAGATTGTCATTGCTATCATTAGCCAGAAGTTCCACCAAGTGAGAAAGATTCCTTTCTTTGCGCCCAATTCCTTTTTTGCAGTCTTGATTCTTTCATCACAAGCAGAATTGACAGCTTGGATAGTTGATGTTGCATTCTGATTAATTGCCTTGTTAATCTGTTCCGCAATTCCGGTCAGGCTGTCATTCATTGCCTTTGAGATACCATTTGGGAGTTCTCTCAAAAAAGCACTATCCTCTTCCGAAAGGCTGACCACTATATTGTTTTTATAGGTATCAACTTTCTTTGAAAGGTGCTCTATTCTTGATAGTAATTCTGTCTGTCTTTCATCAATAGCCTTGAAGTTCCTCTGCATTTCAAGCACCTTCTCCAGATATTCGTAGTTCTCAACGGGTACTGCTGGAGTGTTTGCAGGAGCTTCGTCATTATTCCCAACAGCACTCTGATTTGAAGATACGTCCGTATCATCAAACATGTCTTTAACTTTATTATCGTATTTCATATATTATGCAATTATGTTTTTATACAATTCTATTATTATCTTCTATAGCCTCGTCTCACAGTCTTTCTCGGACAGCTCATAGCAATGGCCTTTGCAATACGTCTTGCACGGAGTAGTTCATCATCGTCATCTTTCTTCTTATGCGGAAGATCATTGTTTCCACCTCCTCCGCCTCCATTAGAGTAATGAGAACCGCCAGGAACCGATAACAATTCGAAAAAGACAAATAGTGAAGTCTCTATCACGTCTTCAAGCACGAACTCGCAGACATCTTCTACTGACTTGAACGTATCCATCATGCCATCGA
>ONYZ01000106.1 GCA_900322175.1 uncultured Prevotella sp. | reverse complement strand
GATCAGGCTACCGGTTCTGTGCAGTTGATTGCTTCCTTCCCCAATGCCGAGAAGGTGCTGAAGAGTGGTGGTACAGGTACTATTATCATTCCTCACCAGAACAACAATGCCATTATCATCCCACAGAGTTGCGTCAGTGAGGTACAGAACAAGAAGTTCATCTACCTCTTGGGCGAAGGCAACAAGGTCAAGTATTCGGAAATCAAAGTTGACCCGCAGAACGACGGTCAGACTTATGTGGTTACCGAAGGTTTGAAGACGGGCGACAAATATGTAACCAACGGTATCACCAAGCTTACCGATGGTATGGAGATTGTTCCCATCACTCCCGAGCGCTATAACCAGAAGATTGAGGAGCAGGCCAAGGAAATGACAGCTGGTGACATCGTAAATGCAGTGAAGAAATAAGTAAATAGTAAATTAGTATGACTTTTACGAATTTTATTAAACGCCCGGTGTTGTCGACGGTGATTTCAATCCTCATCGTCCTGCTGGGTTTTATCGGACTGCTCTCACTTCCTATTGAGCAGTATCCGAATATCGCACCGCCTCAGATTATGGTCATCGCCAGCTATCCTGGTGCTGATGCCGAGACGGTGAAGAATGCTGTTGTTACCCCGCTTGAGGAGAGTATCAATGGTGTAGAAGGAATGGACTATATATCTTCGACTGCATCGCCAAGTTCGGCTTTGATCAGCGTGGTGTTCCGTCAGGGCATGAACCCTGATATGTGTGCCGTGAACGTACAGAACCGCGTATCTCAGGCTACAGCGCTGTTGCCTTCTGAGGTTAACCAGATTGGTGTGCGCGTGGTAAAGCGTCAGTCGTCACAGGTTATCATGTATTCGTTGACTTCTGACGGTCGTTACGACGATGAGTTCCTGACCAACTATAATGCCATCAACCTCATTCCTGCCTTGAAGCGTATCGAGGGTGTGGGTGATGCGTCGAGCTTC
The DNA here is from genome assembly GCA_900322175.1 of uncultured Prevotella sp. Lineage (GTDB taxonomy): Bacteria > Bacteroidota > Bacteroidia > Bacteroidales > Bacteroidaceae > Prevotella. The sequence goes on along the minus strand of ONYZ01000106.1, from coordinate 2,740 downwards.
TCAGAGAAGGTCTATGCCATGCGTATATGGCTGAATCCTGATGTGATGAAGCAGCATAGTCTGGTGCCCAGCGATATCACCGCTGTATTGGCAGAGCAGAATATTGAGGCTGCACCTGGTAACTTCGGTCAGCAGTCAAACAATGTGGCTTTCGAATATGCCATGCGCTATACGGGTCGTTTCCGTACTGCCGAGGAGTTTGGTAATATCATTATTAAGAGTGATAATGCAGGTCAGACGCTGAAGCTCAGGGATATCGCCAAGATTGAGCTGGGTGGTCAAGGCTACTCGGTATCGATGAAGAATAATGGTATCCCATCGGTTATGACGATGGTTCAGCAGGTGGCTGGTTCGAATGCTAATGAGATTGCCAAGCAGGTGAAGGCCGAGCTGGAGTCGCAGAAGAAATTGATGCCCCCAGGTATGGAGGTTAAGATTAACTACGATGTTACGGAGTTCCTCTATGCTTCTATCGAGGAGGTGGTGTTCACCCTCTTCATGACGCTGGCACTCGTGTTCCTCGTAGTATATATCTTCCTGCAGGATATGCGTTCTACGCTCATCCCGCTGATTGCCGTACCTGTATCATTGGTGGGTACTTTCTTCTTCCTCAACTTGATGGGCTTCTCCATCAACCTGTTGGTACTCTCCGCCTTGCTGTTGGCTATTGCCATCGTGGTGGACGATGCCATTGTGGTAGTTGAGGCTGTGCATGCCAAGCTTGACCAAGGATATAAGTCGGCACTTACCGCATCTATCGATGCCATGAACGAGATTTCCGGTGCTATCATCTCCATCACGCTGGTGATGGCTGCTGTGTTCGTACCTGTATCGTTTATCGGAGGTACCAGCGGTACGTTCTATCGTGAGTTTGGTGTGACGATGGCTGTTTCTATTATCATTTCAGCGATGAACGCCTTGACGCTGTCGCCTGCACTTTGTGCCATCTTCTTGAAACCTCACGACAAGGATGGTCACGAGAAGAAGATGTCGCGCGTTGACCGTTTCCATCAGTCGTTTAATGTGGCTTTCGACACAACCGTCGGAAAATACAAGAATATCATCGATAAGTTGGTTCGTAAACCCATTGCCATCATCGCAGCGGTTGTGATTGGAATTGTCGTTTTGGCCATTACTTTCTCAACCACGAAGACGGGTTTGGTGCCCGATGAGGATACGGGTACGCTCTTCTGTACCATCTCTATGCCTCCTGCTACTTCTGAGGCTCGCACTAAGGAGGTTGTGCTGCAGGTCGATTCTATCCTCTCAAAGATTCCTGCCATTAAGAACCGTGAGATGGTGCAGGGTTACAACTTCATTGCCGGTGCTGGTTCTGACCAAGGAACATTCATCATCAAACTGAAGAACTTTGAGGAGCGTCAGAAGGGATTCTGGTGGAAACTCTCTGGACTGTGGCAGGGTGATGGCATCTATCGTTTTTTCATGAATCCATACGATGCTACTGGTGTACAAGCCCAGATCTTCATCAAGACAGCCCATATCAAGGATGCACAGATTCTGGCTTTCTCACCTCCCATGATTCCAGGCTTCTCTGCCAACAGCGGTATCTCGCTGGTGATGCAGGACCGTACGGGTGGCGATTTGGGCAAGTTCTTCGATGTCGTGAAGGAGTTCCTGGCCGAACTCAACAAGCGCCCCGAGTTCCAAACGGCTATGACCTCTTACAACCCCAACTATCCGCAGTACATGGTAAATGTGGATGTGGCCAAGTGTAAGCAGACAGGTATTTCGCCCGTTACCGTCCTCTCAACATTGCAGGGCTACTTTGGCGGTCTGTATGCCTCCAACTTCAACTCGTTCGGTAAACTCTATCGTGTCATGATTCAGGGCTCGCCCGATACACGTATGACACCAGAGTCGCTCAATAGTATCTATGTACGTACGCCTGCTGGCATGTCTCCTGTTCAGGAGTTCTGTACATTGGAGCGTGTATATGGCCCTCTGAACATCAACCGCTTCAATCTGTTTACGTCTATCAATGTGACAGGTACTGTGGCTGATGGCTATTCTACAGGTCAGGCGCTGCAGGCTATTCAGGAGGTTGGCGAAGAGATTCTGCCTGCCGGATATACCTACGACTTCTCTGGTCTGACGCGTGAGGAGGCAAAGGCATCTAACACCACAGGCATCATCTTCCTGCTGTGCTTCGTCTTCATCTATCTGATTCTGTCGGCACAGTATGAGTCGTACATCCTGCCCTTGTCGGTAGTACTCTCTGTTCCCTTCGGACTGGCTGGCTGTTTCCTGTTTACGATGATGTTCGGTCATGCCAACGATATCTACATGCAGATCTCGCTGATTATGTTGATTGGTCTGTTGGCAAAGAATGCCATTCTGATTGTACAGTTCGCCTTGGAGCGTCGCCAGACGGGTATGGCGCTTACGTGGTCAGCCGTCCTGGGTGCTGCTGCTCGTCTGCGTCCTATTCTGATGACCTCTTTGGCTATGGTTATTGGTCTGTTGCCCATGATGTTTGCCAGCGGTGTGGGTAAGAATGGTAACCAGACGCTGGGTGCTGCTGCCGTAGGTGGTATGCTCATTGGTACCATCCTGCAGATTTTCGTCGTTCCTACGCTGTTCGTTATCTTCCAGGGCTTGCAGGAGAAGATTAGTCCGCTGAAGTTCGATGATGAGGAGAACGAAGAGGTGGCTGCCGAGTTGGCTCAGTATGCACAAGCAAAACCTGTTGATTATGAATTGGAGAAGTAATATGAAGAAA
>ONYZ01000123.1 GCA_900322175.1 uncultured Prevotella sp. | reverse complement strand
AATGAGATGAGGCTTTCGTTTTTATTTACTACATTTGCAACGCTTTTTGGAGTATAACTAATCTACCAGACTCATGAACAAAGAAAATAATCAGTCAATTATTTCTAAAGACGGGGTGAGCTACCTCATTCCTTTTATCCTCGTAACCTCCTGTTTCGCCCTGTGGGGCTTTGCCAACGACATCACCAATCCGATGGTGAAGGCGTTCTCGAAGATATTCCGCATGAGCGTGACGGACGGTGCTTTGGTGCAAGTGGCTTTCTATGGCGGCTACTTCGCAATGGCATTCCCTGCCGCTATGTTTATCCGCAAATATTCGTATAAGGCGGGTGTGCTGATGGGCTTAGGACTCTATGCTGTGGGCGCCCTGATGTTTCTGCCTGCCTCGATGACGGGTATGTACTATCCGTTCCTCGTGGCTTACTTCATCCTGACCTGCGGATTGTCGTTCCTGGAGACCAGCTGTAACCCTTATATCCTCTCGATGGGTGAGGAGGAGACGAGTACGCGCCGACTGAATCTGGCACAGTGCTTCAACCCCATGGGTTCGCTGTGTGGCATGTATGTAGCCATGAACTTTATCCAGGCTAAGCTGAACCCAGCCTCAACGGAGGAGCGTGCCTTGCTGAGCGATACAGAGTTTGCCGCCATGCGAGACAGCGACCTGAGCGTGCTGATTACGCCCTACCTGATAATCGGAGCGGTGATAGCACTGATGTTCCTCGTGATTTACTTCACCAAGATGCCGCATAATGCCGACAAGAATCATGACGTGCACCCATTGGCTACGCTGAAGCGCATCTGCAAGATAGACTATTATCGCGAGGGAGTGATAGCCCAGTTCTTCTATGTGGGTGTACAGATTATGTGCTGGACGTTTATTATACAATATGGTACGCGCGTGTTGATGAACGAGGGAATGTCGGAGATTGATGCCGAGGTGACGTCGCAGCGATATAACATCATAGCAATGGCCATCTTCGTGACCAGCCGCTTTATCTGTACCTACTTCCTGAAATACATTAATGCGGGCGCACTGCTGGGCATTCTGGCAACGGTAGGCACAGTGCTGACACTGGGCGTCATCTTCATTGACGGACGGATGGGACTCTACTGCTTGGTAGCAATCTCAGCGTGTATGTCGCTGATGTTCCCAACCATCTATGGCATTGCCCTGCAAGGACTAGGCGACGATGCCAAGTTTGGAGCAGCAGGCTTGATTATGGCAATTCTGGGCGGCAGTGTGCTTCCTCCATTCCAAGCCAGCATCATCGACCAGCAGACATTGTTCGGTATGCCTGCTGTCAACATTTCATTCATATTGCCGTTGTTCTGTTTCCTGGTTATCATTGTCTACGGATACAGAACGTACAAAAGGACGAAGTGAGGCGCTTCGCTAGTGAAAAGTGAGAAGTGAAAAGTGAGAAATAATAAAGGGGGTCGCGATTTGCGATCCCCTTTACTGTTATGCTAACCTACCCACTTGCTGGCGCCAGAAGCGATAGGTAATGTCTTCGAAACTGCCGTCTTCCTGTCGGCGATAGAGTCGTTGGTTGGTAGTGGGCGACTTCAACGGGCCCAGATGCTTGATGTAAGGCCCTACCTTGATGTAGTCGAAATCGGCCTTGTTGACTACAGAAGGAATGCGCAGGCGACCGCTGTACCAAGCCACATGGAATTGCGGATGGAACTCGTGGATATACTGAGCCAGCGCATTGACAGCCTTCGGATCGGCATCACCACCCATAAAGGAAATGCAGGTGATGTCGGTACCATACTGGTCGACGAACTGATCGATGGCATCTGTGTCCAAGGGAAGCCCGATATCCTCCCAAAGGTAATGACTGTGACAGCCCGGACAATGACAAGGACAATTGGATATGTTGATAGCCAATGTCGTCTCGTCGGGTATCTCCTGGAACACAATGCCTGTATTGACGTACTTCAGCATGATTACTTCTCAGCGTTAGCGTAGTAACGACGTGCGGCTTCCTCTTGGCGAGCCTGTGAGAAATTAGAGACGCGCTTCAGATAACCAATGATGCGAGTCATGTAATCCACATTCTTGGAGTGGCAGTGAGGACACTCATGCAGATAACGCTTGTCAATATGTCCACATTCGTTGCAGACGGTGTTGGGAATGTTGAACGTGAAATAGTTGCAACCTTCCTGTGCTGC
>ONYZ01000076.1 GCA_900322175.1 uncultured Prevotella sp. | reverse complement strand
TATTTTTCTCGTCGGACAGACCCCGTGAAACGGGGAATGGACGACCAGTTATATCACGCCTTTACTTTCGACCCTTCGAAAAGTTTGCTGCAAAGATAAACAAAAAAACCGAAAGCACCAAGACTTTCGGTTTTTTCTTTATTCGGCTAGGGCTTCTTCGGAAGTTGGACTTCTGAAATATCCATTTTCTGCTTTGGCCAACCACCTGCGACCTGGTCGAGGTCGTCCTCGTCAAGGGGCCACTCTCCGGCTTCCACTAATTCGTCCTTCAACTGCTGTGCCTCGGCTGCCAGTTTCTTCAATTGCTGCTTCTTCTGGTCAATCTGTTCTGTTGTCATTGTTGCCATAATACATTATTATTTATAAGGTAAAACTATACTCTACGTATAAATGCAGGTAACTACTTTTTCTTATGCTTCTTCATGTAGCTGTGGTAGGCGTCCACCATCTTCTGTCGCTGCTCGGGCGTGACGGTAATCATGCGGACATTGTAGCCATCCTGAGGCACGAAACCATCTTTGGTGTAATTGAAACTGTAGTTCATTTCACCGTGCATGTCGTCATATACCTTGCCATCTTCCCCGTATAACAATTTCAGCCCGTTGTCTTTCTCGTCGCCAATGCCGCCCAGCCAGCCCATCAGCGGCATTTCCACATTCCATTGGTTCTTGGCAATGACGATATATTTCTTGCCGTTCAGAGTAAGTTCGGGCAACTTATCGCCAAACGTCTTACGGTATTCCGACAATAGATTCTCGTACAGAATGACAGCCATCGGATCAGAATACTCAATACCCGCTTTCTTGTCTGCAACGGCAAGTTTTCGCATATTCAGCATGTATAACAGTGCCTTCGCAGCATCGCCGTTCATCAGGTTGAACACAACGCCCATCACGCCAGAGGTGATAATATAATCCTTATTGACATCCAAACCTATTTTCTCAGCACGCATCAGCTCGTCAGTGTAGAACAATACCTTCTTCATGTCCTTCTTTTCTGAAGCTACGGTCATCAGCATGACAACCGATTCGAAAAAGACGGAGTCGGGCACTTCCTTGTTTAAGCCAGCAACTTGCTGGTAGATGCGCTCATAGTATCTGGCGGCACGCGACTGGTTATAGACTCCGCTCTCCTTGTCGAGCAGTATATGACCCACCTCTAACTGAGCCTGCCAGTTGGTGGGGTTTTCGTCGGCTTCCTTCGACAGGCGCAGATACTTGTCCATACTGCTCTCTGTCTCTGCCGTCTGAGCGTTCACTACTGTTGTCATTGCGCAGAAAAAGGCGATGGTGATCACCAATCTTCCGGCTGCATAGGTCATGAGATTCTTTTTCATTTTTTCATACTTACTTGTTTGATTGTTAATTCGGTGGCAAAGGTACGGCAAAACGTGGAAACAAGTGTGTCACCCCTACAAATCTTTGTGCCAATCCTGCAAAACCTACATTCCAGACTTGATTATATCGATGAAATGGGACATTTTGCACAGAAAAGATGTAAAAAAAAGGAAAACTGTTAGATTGTTCGGCAAAAAATGCGTACCTTTGCATCACTTTCTATCAATGACTCTTATGAGAAAGAGTAGATATATTATCATATTGCCAACTGTTGTAGCCGTGCTGGCGTTGATGACCGCCTGCTCGAAGCCTGACCGCAGCGAGAAGGCTGTTGCACTGAGCAAAGAAATAGTCAACAATGGATTATCCGACGTTGAACATTCTGTAGCGCGTGTTGACAGTGCGGAGCAGGCCGGTTTGTTCACGGCGGTACGTGCTAATACTACCAAAGCAATTATCTATGAGAATGCCGTCCAACGGCGGCTGGCGGCCTATTACGCCGAGAAAGCCATTGCCGTAGAGGCTGGACGTGCTGTTACCACGTCGGCAGACAGCAGCCTTTATTGTAAGGCCCGCTGCATTCTAGGTGACGGTGCATACGCCGATGGCGAGTATGGGAAATCGATCGCACTCTCCAAGGAAATCTTCGCATTTGTGGGTGACGGCACAACGCCCAATGACGTGGAAATGAAGTGCAGGGCATTGATGCAAATGGCAGATTGTGAAAACAAACTGGGGCATGTTGCAGAATCCGAGCGGCTGTTCCTGCAATGCATTGACATCCTGATGGAGAGTACAAAGCATGCCACCGGTTTTAGTGAAATTGATCCGCTCATCTATACGTTGCTTTCGCTCAACGACTTGTATATCGACAACAAGATGCCAGAAAAGGCACTGCCCCTGACGGCGAAGATGGACACAGCGATGGCGCGTCTGATACGTTGTCCCAACACTCCCGACTGGGTGATGCAAAAGCGCCGCAACAACGTGACCATCAGCAAGGCTATGGTCTATGCTGCTAACGGACAGCGAGAGCAGGCGGAGACACTTCACCGTGAATATCAGCAGTTCCAAGGTCTTGGCGCGCTTGACAAGGCAGCCGAAGGCCTGTATCTGTCGATGACGGGCCGTTACGACGAGGCTGTCCGCTTGTTCGACGAAACCGACACTATGATGCGCTCCAATGGTGAACCCGTCATCGACCTCTATGTCAAGACCTTGTTTAAGTACAAGTACGATGCCCTGCAGAAGGCGGGGCGCACGGTCGAGGCGCTGGCGCTGGGTGACCGCATACGTCAGTTGACCGACTCTATCAGCCAGCAGGAACGACTGGCCGACGTGGAGCAGTTGCAGGAAATCAAGCGTAAGGAAAACGAAATCACCAGCCGCCGCCAGTCGCTCGTTGTCCACCGCATCATCCTTGCCAGTGCCTTCATCATCATCTTGCTCATCGCCTACTTGCTTTGGCGCTCCTATAAATACAATAAGGTGCTGACCGAGAAGAACCGTCGTTTGCTGGATGAGATTGAGCAGCGAGAGCAAGAAAGCCAACAGGCTATTGAGCAGTTGGAGGCCGCGCCCGAGGCAGAACTCACCACTGGTCAGCAACTCTACCGCCGTCTGTGCGAACTGATGAAGCAGCCCGAAATCTTCACAGATCCCGACACCAATACAGATATGCTGGCCCGTTTGTTAGGCACCAACCGTACCTACATCTACGATGCCATTCGTGAGTGTGCCGACAAGACTCCCGTCGACTTCATCAACAGTTACCGTCTGCGTCATGCAGCGCACTTGCTTTCTACCACTAACGACTCCGTAGGTCTTATCGCCGAACTCTGCGGACTATCCCGCCGCACCTTCTATCGTCTTTTCAGCGAGACTTATGCCATGTCGCCCTCTGACTACCGTCACGTGGCGAAAAAGTAAATAATCCTCCATTTCATCGATAGATTGAAGGGACGGCTCTTTTGTGACAAGCGATATCACAAAAGAGCCGTCCCTCCTGTTATATACTATTATGTTCTGTGAATTTACATAGCGAGCAGGAATTCAGAGAGACTCTCCATGTCCTTAAACTCATACATCTTAGCATTGCCTACGCCGCGTTTGCGCTCGCGGCTTCGGCCCTCGCGCACTTTCGTCATCATCGTTGCCACGTCGTTGTTCTGGCCCGTAAAGGTAAAGGTCTTGTCCTTCAGGTCGTCGATGATGTTGCAAACCTCGTCGGCAAACGAGCGCGACATGAAGCCGATGCCCTCGAAATCGAGCGTTACCTCGTTGGCATCGTCGTTGATGCAGGCGCGCAACTCTGAAGCTCTTGAACGTGTATACAGGTCGGCGCTGTAAATGTCCTGTAGTCTGATGGTCTGTGTCATATCTTTGTCTCCTTTATTCTAAATAGTCAATATAATTAAAGTCCTTGGGCAGTACCACTGGGATGCGCATGAGGATGACGGTGCCATGCCAGCGGAAAATGTTCTTCAGGTCGATATAGTCGTTGGCACCATTCTCGTAACGGTGGAATGCGCCGCCAGAAAGCATGAAGAAAGCTCCCTTCATACCAACAACGAGCATTTCCTTCGAGGTGGATATTCCGTAGCCACGGTTCTCGGCATCAGGGCGGTTCTTGGTGGAGTAGCCTTCGTTGGCCAGCTTCAGGGCCTCGGTCTCGCTGTCGTCTATCTCGTCTTGATAGAGTCCTGCCTGCTGGAAACTGCCTGCCACGGTAATTCCCGTATCGGCAATGCAAAGGTCAATCACACCCTCGCGCTCCAGATATTGCGAGAATACATAGCCATTAGCTCTGCGAATGCTCATAGATATTGTCGAGCAGTTCGCTTATCAGGTAGCTTAACGACGAGCTGCCGCCCTGACCGATTTTCGCTTGCTTCATGAGCACGGATTTCATGATAGAGCCGAATGTGTCCTTGTTCGAATCATTCATGGCAAAGCTACAGAGGGGGTGGTATGTCTTAGCTGTGTACTTCTGCATCACGGCTTCTACATCCTCTCGCTTTTCCTGACCGAAGTGTAGCATACGGTCGAAACAGATGCTGTTCAGATACGACTGGATGCGCAGCGACATGTTGATGCACTCGATATCCTTGCCCGAAGTATTCTTGTAGATGGCCAGCGGAGCCAAGAAAAATGGATGCAGGAAGGTGACGTCGGCAAAGTCCCACTGTACGACATCAGCAGCTTCAGTCTCAGTCATCACTTTAATCATGTAGTTGAAACTGTAGCCTATGCGCACTTCCTCGCTTACATTTGGAATCTTTACAATTACCGTTTTTGCCATTTCTCTATTATTTCGTGTGCAAAGGTACTGATTATTTTTTATTCCACAAAGAACAAGGCCAAAAAAGTCACTTGCGCTCTAGTTTCTGCTCGCTGCCAACGGGATGCAAGACGGTAGTCACGCTCGAAAGAACCAAAGAAAAACGCGTTTTTCTTTGGTTCTTTGCTAGCTTATACGTACCTTTGCACCCAAATTTACATTAATCATTAAAAAATGTCGGTAACGTATTATGATGAGGATATCTGAGATGAATAGGACGAAGACGATAGGCTGGCTGGTCGGGGCCACAGCCCGAAAGGCATGCCGCGCTTCGCTGCGTGGCATAGTGGGCGGCGCGATGATGGCCGTGGCGATGACGCTGGGCATGACGGCGTGCTCCAGCGAGAACGACTTGGCGGAGGAGCCAAAGACGGTTGAACAGCCGACGGTGATTCACGTGACCGTGGGCGCGGGGATTACTGACCCCCACCCCGACCCCATTCCCGAGCAGAGCTCGCCTACCCGTAGCCTTTCCCCTGCAGGGGAGGGGAGTAACGCCGCGACCCGCTCGGCGGTGGTGAAGGACGGCTCGGCGCGCACGCTGACGTTCACGGCGGGCGACAAGCTCCACATCTACCGCGACATCCTGGGCAACGGGACGAGGAACCTGGCGGGCGAGCTGACGATGAAGGACGGCACGCTGGCGGGCGACGGTCTGAGCGCCACGTTCGAGGGCACGCTGAAGGTGTACGACAGTGACGGCAACGAGACGACCTACGACTTCGGCAACAACGACCCACTGACGGGCTCGACGACCTATCTGCTGCACAAGGACTTGGCAGCAGGGCTATACACCATACTGTCAGACGGCTCTGTGGGGTTAAACAAGGGGAAGATGGTCGCCGACGACGTGGAGACGCTGATGACCACGGCGCTCGTCGTCACACGTATTCCAAATAAAAATCGTACCTTTGCACGCAGATTGCGTGCGAGCCTGCTCACGTTGGCCCACCAAGCCCGGCCTCTACATCAACAAGGGCAACGTCCTCTTCCGTCAGGCCCGAACGAATTGTCACGAATAGATAAACATTAAAACCAATATCATTATGAACAGAATCGGTAACATTATCATTGCGCTCGCACTCACGGCCATCAGCGTCGGGGCGTGGGCAGAGAAAAACCTATGCTTGATGATACACGAGAACCAGAAGCTGAACACCGCCGAGCCCGGTCCAGACGACCCGCAGCCCGACGACCCGAATAATCCGCTGAAAGCCAAGAATGCCAGCCCGAAGACCGCTGCGCAGAACCAGAAGTGGTACGGGACGCTCGATTTCGAGGATCTCTCTGAACTGGAGAACGCCAAGCGCGGTCTGGTAGAGGGTACCAACGACATCGTCATCCGCAACGCCGCCGGACAGGAGGTGTGGAGCTTGGCTGAGTTTAAGTTCGTCAACGAGAAAGGCGGCAACCCGCAGGACGCTCCCTCGACGGTGAACCCCAGCCTGTGGATGAACACGCTGTGCAACACCCAGGCCGGACTGTTCCAGGTGTGCGACGGCATCTGGCAGGTGCGCGGCTACGACATGGCCAACATGACCTTTATACGCACGAAGAACAACGGCTGGCTTATCTACGACGTGCTCATGGTGCCGGAGACCGCCCGTGCCGCCCTCGACATCTTCAAGCGCAACGTCGACGCCAACCCGCGCATCGTGGCCGTGCTCATCAGCCATAGCCATGTCGACCACTACGGCGGTGTGGGGGCCATCGTCAACGCCGACAACATCGCCGACGCCAAGAAGCCGCTGGCCGAGCAAATCAAGAGCGGCAAGATTGCCGTCATCACCCCCGTGGGCTTCATGAAGCACGTCATCGCCGAGAACGCCTATGCCGGTCCAGCCATGTCGCGCCGCGCCGCCTACCAGTATGGCGCCAACCTGCCCAAGGGTGCCACCGGGCGTATGGCCATGGGCATCGGCATGGGTCAGAGCATCAACTCTGCCGTGACACTCATGCCCCCGACTTATCAGGTGACCAAGGACGAGACCGTAGACATCGACGGCCTGACCGTCACCTTCCAGCTCACACCCGGCACCGAGGCTCCAGCCGAGATGAACACCTACTTCGCCGACTACCGCGCCCTGTGGATGGCCGAGAACTGCACCGGCACGCTGCACAACCTCTACACCCTGCGCGGCGCACAGGTGCGCGACGCTGAGGGATGGTGCAACTACATCCTGAAGGCAGTGGAGAAGTTCGCGGACAAGTCCGACGTCGTCTTCCAGAGCCACAACTGGCCCCACTGGGGCGGCAGCGTCATCCGAGAGTATATGGAGAACACCGCCGCCATCTACAAGTTCATCCACGACCAGACGCTCTGCTTCATAAACCAGGGTCTCACCTCCATCGAGATTGCCGACACGCTGCGCCTGCCGAAGAAGCTAAACCGCGTGTGGTACACCCGCCAGTACTACGGCACGCTGCGCCACAACATCAAGGCCGTCTACCAGAAGTACCTCGGATGGTACGACGCCAACCCTGTGAACCTCGACCCGCTGACGCCTGAGAAGACAGCGAAGAAGCTTGTGGAGTATCTGGGTGACACACGCCGCGTGCTCGACATGGCCCGCGCCGACTATGCCAAGGGCGAGTACCAGTGGGTGGCACAGATTACGAAGGAGCTGGTCTATGCCGACCCGTCGGACATGGAGGCCCGCCGCCTCTGCGCCGACGCCCTGGAGCAGCTGGGCTACCAGAGCGAAAGCGGCACGTGGCGCAACGCCTACCTCACCGGTGCCCAGGAGCTGCGTGCCGGCACACCCGCCCAGACCATCTGGAACACCGGCCAGGCCGTGGTCAACATGCTTGGTGCCGGCAGCATCGACATGCTCATCGAGTACACGGCACTGGCCACGAACAGCCACGACGTGGAGGACTACGACGTGAAGGTGAACTTCATCATCGGCAACGAGCAGTGCTACGTCGTCCGCCGCAACGGCGTCATCCTGAACTACATGGACATGACCTTCAACGATGCCGACGCCACCGCCCGTGGCACGAAGGCCGCACTCATAGCCTGCGTCAAGGGCGACACCAGCGGACTCAACGTCACCGGCAGCCAGGAGGCCGTCAACAGCCTCTTCGCCCACATCAAGGCAACGCCCCAGAACTTCAATATCATCGAACCTTGAGCCTCCGCCTGCCACCCCTACATTGTCAAAAAGGACGGCACCGGCGGCATCACCGACCCTGCCGTCGAGGCGGGGGGCTCTCAGCCCAGCCCACCGCCCGCAGCATATACATCAATAATGGAAAAAAGGTTGCAATAAAATGATACTTCACAACTCAACTGAAGACGATATACTGCGCGAACTGGTGGACGACTACCAGAGCATGGAGCGCAGGGCGAAGAAGATAGCCCAGAAGCAAATAGCGCTGATGATGCGCAAGGGCAAGAAGAACGCGAGCGAGCTGTCGAGCCACTATGTCCGCTCGAAGAACGGCAACAAGTGGCACATCACGCTCGTGTGCAAGCCAGACGATAAGCAGCCCTGGGTCCACCGCAAGCACTGCATCGTGGAGATGCCCGGCAACCTGCGCGACATCTACTACCTGCGCGGCACCCGCTTCGGCAAGCCCTACTTCGTGCGCATCCACACCCATGCCATCAGCCGCATGCGCGAGCGGTTCTGCCCGAAGGAGGGGAGGGAGGTGGAGACGAATCCCGACGTGATGGTCGACAAGGTAGCCTTCCACCCCAGCGAGCAGCCCGTGTTCCAGTACCTGACGGCACGGCACCACAAGCTGCCAAGAATATTGAGCGCAAGAAGCGGGGCAGCAAGGTGGGCGGACTATGCCTGTCGCGCGCTGCCGCGTTCGTAGGCTACCGCTCGGACAAGGGCAACTACGAGTTCCTGACCTTCCTCGGCGCCAAGGAGATGGAGGACAACAAGAAGAAATGGCTCTTCTGGTACCTCCAGCTCATCTACTCGTATGCCAACCCGAAGGAAATCGCCAAACTGGGCTATAATTCCCGCAAATACCCCTTGGATCAGCAGCTAGCCGCGCTGGTAGCTACATATCCCGACGTCGAGCCCTACGTCAAGCACGCCACCGAGGGGATGTATTTGCTGTATCTGTAGCGGGGGAATGAAACGGAGTGATACATAAAACGAACAATGATATATGACGAAAACTATTCGGAGAAGGTCGTGCCACTGTATCCGTGAGGGGAATTGGAGATCATCGATTAGAATGACTTTTTGATTCTATCAATTCGTTCGCTAATTAGAGTTTTTAATTGTTTCTTTTGTACTTCGGTGATGAAGGAGTTATCTATACAGTCAGACCACGCTTCAAGTAATGGAACAAAACGATTGAGAATACGATGCGCCATCTGTTTTGACAGACCAGTATTTTCCATCGCCTCAACAAAATCCATTGATAACAGTTTCTTCTGGAATCCATTTAATGGTAGCGCAAGTTCGTCTGTATCTTCTGGCATCACAATGGCTGTAGATACCTGGTCATAAGTCGGGGCAAGCACATACTTCCCTGCCTTTTCGCTAATAAGCGAGAAGTTCTTCAGGTGCATATCGGCATTGCCTACAATCCATGAAAAGACCACTTGCTCCCAAAAGTTCACGAGGTCAAGACGAGCCACGCTCGAATATCTAACGGTCAGTTTTCCTATCAACTCATAACTTCCTTGATATTTCTGTTCTGTCAGACGGCCTGCCAACTGGCACATATCCTCCATCGGAAGTTTTCGCCCATCGTCAGTACGGTCAATACGTCGAGTGATATAGTTCAACTCGCCGTCTTTAAAACGGATTAAGGCGTGAGGAACTGTTGGGACACGAGCTATCTCAGCTAAATGCATCGTCAGGTCTTCCATCTCGGGCAGACATTGGAATTGCTCTGTCTGTGGCTTTAGGATATATCTGCCCATTACACCTACGATAGTCAGGCGTTGAGCTCTACCATTAGCATCGTGCTCCAGATCCATAGATAGTTTGGCTTGCACTCCAGTAACTGTAGTGCGACTTTCAACTACTACCTGTGCCAATTGGTTTATATCCTTTCGTGTATATGGTAATTCTGGGGCCGGAGCCTGGCCGAAGATACGCTTGGCGCACCTTGGGTGGTAGTCCTTTTCTTCCTCTTTAAGGGGCTTATAGCAACAAAGACATCTTCTCATCATCTTTCCTCCTTAGTGGTTATAGGTCTAACACTAACGTTCCCTATGCAGTCACGACAGCATGTTAGCAGCAGTCCCATTCTATCCCTACGGTTTATCTTCCAATTGCGCTCCGCAATATTAAGCATCCACCCTTCTGGTATCAGTCCGTCGAAAAACGAGAACATTACATTATTAACATAGGGCTCCTCTCGCAGGGGCAGAGTCAGACTTACGGGCTGGGCATCAGGGGTGTTTAGATAATCCTTATAATATGCAAAAGAATATCCATTCTCATCTTCGGTGATGATGCCCGCAGCTATTCCATTACAGAAAACTTGTCCTTGCCTCATAGCTCACTCCTCCTCGCCAAGGGCACGGCTCCTAACTGCAGGTTGAACAGTTCGAGCACTTGGTTTACCTTATCCATGCGGACGGTGGGCTTGCCTTGTTCCAATTCGCGAACAAAACGCAGACCTACGCCTGACTTATAAGCCAGGTCTTGCTGCGTGAGGTGATACTCCTTACGCAACTGCTTAACAGTGGTTGAAAGTAACGTTTCTGTCATATCGATTATACCTTTTCGGGCGCAATTTAGGCATTATTCTTGATTTACACAAGTAAATAGCTCTGAAAGGGTATAATTTTAACATTATTTACCCGTTTTATACCCGAAAAGGAATATTTTATGCGAATTACTACCACAACCAGTCTTCCTGTTCGCCGTCGTAGAGGATGGGGCCTTGCCAGCCGTTGGCACGACAGATGTCGAGGATGGTTTGCTGTTGCGCAGGGGTGATGAGACGATCGCCCTTGCGCATTTCGAAATATTGACGGCGACCAAAACTGGCGATGAGTTGCCAACGGATGCGATGCTCCATATAGCCAGGCATGTCGTGATACATATTCTTGAAACCACGCTTCATCATCGCACGCTCGTTGGGGCGGAACATCTCGCAATGCTCATTTCCATACTTGGGGTTGCGCTGGTTTATGGTGGTGAACATCACACGGCTAGTATCGGCATACTGGCCAACGAGCCAACGCAGACACTGCTCGCGAAGGGGGCAATGGTCGATGAAACACACTTCGTAGTGGTCTACCTTCTCACGGAAGATTTCTTCCTGGGTTTTTATTTTCTTTTCCTGTTTCATGATTGCAAAGGTATGTAAAAAATGTGATATATGCAAAAGTTTTAAAAGAAAAATAGAAAAAAAATAGTAAAAGCCGTCACTTTAGTAGATAAATATCTGTAAATTAGCAAGTTAGATAGTGAAGGCTGGCTTTCTAAGCCGTCACTTAGTCGTCACAATTCTATCAAATGACACGATATTTACACCGAAATCAGTATATTATAAGGCATATCATAATGATAATCAATAAGTTCGCAAATAGTAACACAAAGTAGAACTGTTAGTTTCAAGCGGCGGTACTGATAGTCTCTAACTATGGAACTGATAGTTCAAATATGTTTAACTTATTGAAACTATTATCTAAATAAAAATGAAATATTATTACATTACTACAAAACACCCCAAAAAGTGACGGCTAGGTGACGGCTAAAAAGGCGAACCGTCACTAGATAATCACCTGATTATCAATGTATTAATCTAGCAAGTGACGGCTCAAGTCATTTTTGATGAAAAAATTTCTAATGAAATCACTTGCACATTTCGCAGATTTTTAGTACCTTTGCACGGAATTCTTAAACAACTGAGTAAATGACACCAAAAGTAACTATAAGTAAGTGAACAAAATTAGTTTATACAAAATAAACAATTGTATTTCCCGTTCTATTATTAGTTATGGGAAAAGTAAAAGTATTGGAGTTGACCGA
>ONYZ01000084.1 GCA_900322175.1 uncultured Prevotella sp. | reverse complement strand
GCCGTCGACGCTGCTGGGCTGGTTGAAGTGGATGGTGGTGTCGAGACACTCGGGGCGCACATAGAACAGTTGCCCCACCTTCTCGCGCAGCGTCATCTTCTGCAGTTGCGCCTCCACCTCGTCTGTCGGCGCGACAGGATTGTCGTCGTTGTCCGACGAACACGATGTGAATACACTTGCGCCGCAAACGAGGGTGGCGGCGAGCATCCAAAGTTTCTTTGTCTTTCTCATTTCTTTTATTATATGTATATTAATTATTTCTGACTGTCAGAGTAGAGTCTGGTGTCCTGCTTGCTTCTTCAGTTTCAGTATGCGGCGCACGCTCTCATCGTCGTTGTGTTTAATGAAACATTACTAATCTTAATTACCAGTCAGCACTTCAGTGATGCGCGGCACTATCGCGGCACTATCTGCTTGCGTGAGAGTTCCTCGGATGTATAGCAGACACCCTCACGCAATGACGGACCGAAGACGCCCTCGGCCACCTGCTTGGCACCTTCACCATAATATATAAAATAGGTGCCATTCTCCACGTAAGGCCGTTCGGCACGGTCGTCGCCCGTGTTCTCCACCATGTTGTCAATCTTGGCAACGAGCATCTGCCGCCCACGCTGCCCCATCACTTCGGGCATGACTGCCAGCATGCGGTCGATGAAGGCTTCCATCTGGCTCTGCTTGCAGACGAGGCTGCCGAAGCCAAGCAGATGGCCGCCAATCTCGTATTCCTTGTAGTCGGAGAGGAAAATCTCGGCATCGGCCATGCCGGTATAGTCGGTGGCTGCATCCTCCATGCCACGGTTCAGACGAGCCACGGAGTCGGGGCTGATGGCCAACTGTGCGGTCAGAGCTTGCAATGCCGTGGAGTCGATGGCCTGCGTGGTGGTTTTCGACAGGTTGCGCGTGTCGCTGATGATGCCTGCCAGCATGATGCGGGCGGTCTCGTCGTCGATGGTGATGCCCTGTTCCTTATACATCTCGTAGATGATGGTGTTGGTGGAGCCAACCATCTCGCGGCGCACAAAGGGGATGCCGCTGTCTGCAATGTCGCCCTCCACATGGTGGTCTATCTTCTGCAGGACAACGGCTTCGCGGGCACCCTCCACGCACTGCGCATAGTCGGTGTGGTCGGTCAGGATGAGCCGTGTCTGCGGCACCACGCTCGACTTCAGTTCGGGCAGCGCGAAGCCGAACACGCGGGCGATATAGGCCGTCTCGCGGTTCATCCCGCTCGACACCTTGGCCTTGCAGTTGTAGCCCATCAGCCGCATCAGCCTGGCATACGACAAGGCCGAGGTGACGGCATCCACGTCGGGTGTCTTGTGACCATAGACGAAGCATGTGTCCGTGCCCCAGTCCAGTGTTTTCAGCAGTGCGCCGAACTCCGTTTCATGGCCGGGCTGCGGAATCACCGCATTGTCATCGTTCGAACAGGATGTCCATACAAAGAGGCTGCTTGTCAGGGTGGCAGCCACCATCCATTGCATGATTTTTCTCATCATCTTTCTTACTTTTAAATTATTTACTTCTTGAATAACTGCTCACTTGCTCCTTCTAAGGAGTATGTCTTTCTCTCTCCCTCGACATTGAATGTCAGGACAGACTTCTCGGGGCTGACCTCAAACACACAGGGAGCACCGACCATCATAGGAATGCAACTGTTGCCCCCCACGGGGAAGCCGCAGCATACGGGAATGTCATATTCTGCCAGATGGGCTGTCAGCATTTGCTCCACGCTGTCTGACTGGAGGTCAAACCTGATGGAATTGAACGAGCCGAGGATTATACCCCTTACGCGCTCAAAGTCAAGTTGCAGGCGCAACCTGTAGAACAATCGGTCGATATTGTGCAGCGGTTCCTCTGTCTCCTCGATGAAAAGAATCACATCATGCTTTGGGGGAAGTTGGAAACTGGTTCCCGTGATGGCGGAATAAGAGGAGAGATTGCCGCCCACGAGAATGCCCTCGGCCCGACCGCAATGGTCATAGGGGCTGTGGCGGACTTCATATTGTGGCAGCGTGCCAAACAGGATGTCGCGAGTGATGCCCGTTGCCAGTCCATGCTCTCCAGCCATCTGGAAGGCCATAGGTCCGTGAATGCCGATGACCCTGTTACATACTGAAGCATGAAGCAATATCGTAATGTCCCCATGGCCAATCAGCCATTTCGGATGTTCGAGGAAACACGTCTGGGGAAGGTGGCTTAGCAGGTGCATGGAGCCGTAGCCGCCACGAGAGCAGATGATGGCCCGGATGCTGTCGTCCTGAAGTGCCCACAGCAGGTCGGCCGTGCGCTCTTCGACCGTTCCCGCGTAGGCTTCCATATTTAGTATGTTGGTGTGTGGTCCGATAACTGGTTGCAGGCCCCATCCTCTGATGGTGTCTGCTGCCTCCTTGATGGCCTCCTGAGGAACCCAGTAGGCGGGGGAAATCAGGGCCACTTTGTCCCCCTCCTTCAAATACGCAGGTCTTACAATTTTTTTACTTTTAAACATGAATCGTTACTTTTTAATCGGGTAAATGATCGCCAATGGCCGAAAATGTATATCGTTTCATCCAACTGGTCAGGCTGCAGTCCATGCGATGGCGGAAAGCCGTGGTGAAACGCAGATAATTGCGGTAGCCACACTGCCGGGCCAAAGAGAACACTGTGAATGGACGACCGTCGCGGACAGCCTCGCCGTAGAGACGGACGAAGTGGTCGATGCGCAGGCGGTGAATGTAGCCGTTGAAGTTGCGGTCGCCGTGCTCGATGAACCACTCGCTGAGGGCTCCGCGACTGATGCCGACGGCAGCGGACAGGTCGGCCAGCGTGAGACCGTGGTGCAAGTAAAGTTCCGGTTCCTCGCAGCGTTCACGCAGGAGATGGGCAACGCCCGTTCCGTCAGCGACGTGCAGGGGCTGGGGCGAGGGCATGCTGAGGTCGTGCAGCGTCTCCACCCTCCACAAGAGGATGATGAAGATCAGGATGCTGACCACCTGCGCCATATACTCGCGGTATAGTTCACCGGCATTGGTGGAATAGATGCTGTAGGTGACAAAGATGGCGACGATGATGACGAGGCTCTGCCACACCTCCTTGCGCTCCAGGTCGGCAAAGCCCGCAAGCAGCCAGAGGCTGTACTGCCGCACGGCCATGATGTAGTAGGCCACGAACACGACAACAACGACCAACTGGTATGCCGTCATCACATAGGGCATGGCATCGTAGCGGATGATAATGCCTGCAAGGGCCAATGCCGCAACGGGAATCTCAGCCACTATCCACGGCCAGACGGGGCGTTGGCGGTCCTGCAACATGCGCAGCAGCGTGGCCATCATGAGGGGTATCAGCGTCAGGTAGTCGAGAGCGACAGCGGTCGTGTCGCGCATCGGCTTGTCGCCGGTCATCCACACGGTGCTTAAAAGGAGCCACCAGACGTGGCTTAACGCTGCGGCAGCAAAGAAGGCGGCTGCCCAGCGTCGCAATATCACGGGAGACTCTGCTTCGTCGCTGGTAAAGGCATTGCCGCGCCGCCATAGCAGATAGACTGCCGTCCCTAAGGCAAGCATCATTGTCAAGCCATAGAGCAGCATGAAATAGGGGTCCTGAATACTATTGTTTCCGTACATCGTTATTCTTCTCTGGTTCTGTGATTTCCTGCGGCTGTTCCTTCGGTTCTCCGCCCTGCGGCTGTTCCGACTGGATGGCAGTTGCATCATCCTGTTTTAACTGCTGTGCCCTGTACTCAGCCGGGGGCATTCCGAAGCGAGCCTTGAAGTCGTGGTAGAACGTAGTGGTGCGCTGATAGCCTGAAGCCTCGCCCACCTCGGTAAACGACAACTCAGGTTGCTCCACCATCAGGCGGCAGGCGTAGTCTAAGCGGCAGTTGCGCACAAACTCTGGCATTCCCATTCCTCCGCCACGCATGAATGCGCCGCCGATGCGGGCTGCCGAGAGCGAGAACTGCTCCATCGCGGCGGCGCGGTTGAAGTCGGGCCAGCGAAACAGTTCCTCGTCACGGATGACACGACTGATATGCTCGAACAGTTCCTTATCGTCCATGGCCGACAAGTCCACAGCCGCAGCCTTTCTTTCCTTGCCGGCAGCGATTGGCTCTCCTGCGCTGCCGGTCTCACCCATCGTGGCTACCCCCGCAACTACGGCACTGCTACCTGTGCTGGCAAGTAGCATATTGTTGATGGTTCTCTCGGCCTCCATTTTCAACTCCATTTCGGTCAGGCGTAGCGTCAGGCGGTTCATCTCGTCCTGAACGGCATCCTTCTGCCGTCGCATAAACAGATAAACAGCGACAGCCGTCACTAAAACGGCCACGATGACGATATTGATGACTGTCATTTCTTCCATATTGCGCGTTAATTTTGGATGCGAAATTACTAAAAATCCTGCGTCCATACAATAGCGCAAACAAATGAGCAAGCCTTTTTGAACAAAAGAGCAAAACGATTTTTTTGCTTACCCCCCCCCCATTTTTACAAATCAGCAATCTCGTTAGCAAACAAAAGTCCCGCCGCAAGGCAGGACTATGAGATGAAAGAGAATCTGTCAGACGAGCCGCTTGCAGCACCGCGCACCCGTCACTTCCGGCGGTATTCGGAAGGCGTGAGATTGTAGCGGGTCTTGAAGTCGTGGTTGAAAGTGGTGGCACGACTGAACCCGGAGGCCGCTGCCACGTCGGCTATCTTCATGTCGGTGGTCTTGAGCAGCACACAGGCATGTTCCAAACGACAGTCGCGGACAAAGTCGGCCACAGAGTCGTAGTCGCTGCCCTGAGCAAAGGCACTACCCACCCGGGCTGCGGTCAGTTGGTAACGGTCGCAGACGGCCTGACGGTCGAACAAGGGATCAAGATAGAGCCGCTTTTCGCGGATGTCGTTACAAAGGTACTGGAAAAGGGCTTCGCTGGAAAGGGCTTTCAAATCAACTATCCCTGATACTGACTGATTGCTGTCCGTAGAGTGGGCCTGCGCCAACTGATGCAACTGTTCATAACGTTCCTTATACCTAATGGCCTCGTCAATCAACTTGACCAAGCCACGGTTCTTCATGTTGATAATCCTGTTCTTGGCATAGACATAAAAGGCAAACAAGAGCGTGAAGAGCAGTAGAGCGACAGCAGTAATGGCAATCGTCGTCATCTGGCGGCTGCGGCTCTCTGCCACCTGTCGCTGCAACTGATGCTCCAGAGCGCGATAGCGGGCATGGTGCTCACGGGCTTCGGCATCGATGATGATGTTCTCTAATCGCTCAAACGTTGCGTTCATGTCATCAGTCTGCCCCAAGGCAGTGTAGGCGGCAGCGATGAAGTTCTCAGCCTGAGAGCGGTAGAAGCGGATGTAGTCCTCACGCCTGTCGGCGGGCGGCTCGCGGTAGGTGCCGTCATGGTACTTGTCGGGGTGATGCTCGTAATCGTTGAGCAAGGTGACGATGCGCCGGGCCAGTGGCAACACCTCTGCCGCCTGCCCCTTAGAAATCATTACCCCGGCTTTGCGCTTCAGGGCAATGACGAGGGCATCGAGTTCGTTGAACTTCAGCTCCCCATCGGAGAGTGCACCGATTGCCCTATCCATCATCGCCATGCCCTCGCTCTCCTGTCCCATATAGCACAGCGCGGCTCCAATCTCCGCTTCGCCTCGAAGGGCCTCGGTCTCGGCACCCTGCCTGCGGCATACTTCCACCAGCTGGCGTGAACGCCGAAGCCAGAGTGTAGTGTCCTTCTGACAACGCGCCACGTAAGCCAATATCTCCAGTACATCTTGCTGTCTTTCGAGACTATTCTTTATGGAGTCGTGCCTGATGAGCTGTTCGCCAATAATACGGGCGGTGTCGAACCGTGCATCGGGTGACCAATGCATCAGTGAGTCGAGCCTTTCGCCCGCTCGTGTCAGGCTGTAGATACGCGCACGGTTCTTGTCGGCTCGCCAAGAGCTCATGTTTCCGACTATAACCGCCGAATCGACAATCTGTAATGCCCGCACGGGATCGTAGCCGTAAACCGCAATCGCTTTCTGCTCGGTATAGAGTGTATCATGAGGCAGCCGTGACTGTACCATGCCCTGTTTCCCATCTGTACATCCAGTTATGGATAGCACAATGGCCGCTACTATTATTATATATGTATAGAGTCTCTTTGCCATAATTCGTGTGCAAAGGTACTCAATTTCCGCCGAAAAACCTAACACTTTGCGCTTTTTAACCCGATTGCAGCGTCATTTTGCCTCTTATACAGCGCTTCAGAACTCTTTCGACATCAGACTCACGATAGAGTATGTTACCCTTCATGCGGATATAAGGCAAGATTCCTTCGTTGCGATAATCACGTAAGGCTCTTGGGCTGACACGGAGAGCCGTCGCCAATTCACCATCAGTCATCAGCCGTTCGCCATGAAGGACTGGCTTATACGATTCCATCAAGGCATTCGCTTTTCTGTTGGCTTTTCGCAATGACTCCAATGTCTCTGCAATCACATTGTCATTAACGGTAAGTATTCTTTCTTCCATTCCGCTACACATTATTATATATGATGGTACTTGCCTGATTGCTTGACAACCAGTTCCACCTCTTCAGGCCGATAGTAGAACTTACGCCCCAACTGAGCATAACAGATTTTATGCTTGCTACGCATGGTCTGCAATGACCGCTGACTGATTTCCAGAATCTCACAGACATCCTCACCCGTGAGCCATTTCTGAAATCGTTTGTCCTGACACTTACGGGAAAGCATTTCCACCCGTTGAGTCAGTTGCCGGACTTCTGACAGCAACTGCTCAAATGCACTCTTTTCCAATACTACTATATCCATACTTTTCAATACTTTGATTCAAAACGGCTGCAAAGGTAGCCGGATTGCAGCAGAATCGCCATTTGCATCCATCAACTGGCACCGAAAGACACTTGAAGTCGGCGTCTTTGGCACAAAATAAAAAAAAGTTATTGACAACTTGTTAACAACTTGCCAATCGAAGTTTTTCCATTGCCGTACTTTTGCACCCGAAATCAACAAAAAGTGAAATTGAAGATGGAAATAATCACCATTGAAAGCGGCATCTGGCAACAGTTGATAAGCCGCATCGGAAAAATAGAGAGGTTTGTCGTGGAAGCCACGCAGCCCTTCACCATCAAGGACGAAGACCTTTGGAAGTTGGGATTCTAACAGTACAAAAATCACTATTCCTAAAAATTGTGCTATCTGTTTTTTTAATCCACATAATCAACCCCTTGCTTTTGACTCTGCAGAAAAATGTCTGTATTCTCTTCTTAAGAAGGATGGAATTTTTACGACAGAAGTTCCTATGTCATTGTATTTGCCTGAAGTCGAAATGGTTAATTATTCAATTGGATCTGGTAATAAGCCAGGATGGATGGGAAATCATAAACTTGGGCTTTATGAAGTTACTTCATTAAATGGTGAAAAACAACTAAATGAGGTTAAAACAAATGGTAATTTCAAAGATAATATAGAGAATATAATCAATGCTCTAAACAATTATAACAAAGGGGATGAATACATCCTTGTTGTTGCATGTAGAAGTAATTGATCTGATTTAATAAATTAAATGAAATCATCTATGGATTTTGCTTCAATCCCTATGACTAACTAAAATAAAGTCGTCCGAGAGTCTTTCTAAAAAGACCCGCGGACGGCTTCTTCCTGTTCCACGATTTCCTTCATTCAATCAGCCACTTTCAGGCAGGAATTACCTCAATTTGCTTACCGTTGTCTAACGTAACCGTACCCTCTTCGTCGTAAGTGACAATCACCACGCTCTCCAACGAAAGAAAAGCATCTAACTATTAATGCCTTCGTCTCACGTTCGAAAGTTTCTTGTATGCCCTCACCATAGATGGAATAAGAGGTTGTAATCCATATGGATTATCTGAAAACTTGTCATCGGTTTTCTTGCGGGTATTAACCTAATCTAACTGAATGAAATCTCATTGAAATACAGATAAATAAAAGTTACGCATGGCTGGGAAATAGTACTATTTTTTCTTGGCAGTATGGATGATTTCCCCTACCTTTGCATTGTCTGAGGTGCCAAAACGTGACGTAAGTTAACAAGAGGTTTTTTCGTGATACGAAAAACTCTTGAACACTTGGCGACAAGTGTTGATGGCTGAGTACTCGCAGGCTCGCACCTCTTATGTTGAACATTAA
>ONYZ01000044.1 GCA_900322175.1 uncultured Prevotella sp. | reverse complement strand
TGATGGTACAGCTAAGAAGCCTACAGTTACTGTAATGGATGGTGGTGCAGTAATTCCAGCTACTGAATATACCGTTAGCTATAGTAACAATATCAATGTTGGTACTGCAACTGTGACTATCACTGATGTGGCAGGTGGAAACTATACTGTTAGCGGTAGTACAACATTTGCAATAACATCATCCGACAGCAGTCTGACGCCACCTACAGGTAAGAGCAACCTTGTTTATAATGGTAAAGCTCAGGATTTGATTACTGCAGGTAGCTCGACCACAGGTACAATGCAGTACTCGCTTGACGGTACTACTTATTCGACAGTGATTCCACAGGGCACGAATGCAGGTAGCTATACAGTTTACTATCGAGTAAAGGGCGATGCAAACCATAATGATATTGCTGCCCAGTCATTAAGTGTTGGTATAGCAAGGGTAACTCTGTCTGTATCAGTTGGGAATTATGAGATTACTGAAGGAGAGAGCATACCTGAGTTTACAATAACCTATGACGGTTTTGTAAATAATGAGTCTGTGACTGTGTTAACAAAAACGCCAAGAGCAAGTTGTTTGGCAACTTCAGAAAGCAAACCTGGCGAATATCCTATAACGATCAGTGGAGGCGAGGCAACAAACTATGCCTTCGATTACAAGTCAGGAACGTTGACTATTAAGGCGAGAGAAACGTTTTTGGCTGGAGGCGATGAGAATAAGGAAGAAGATGATGAGGCCACGTATATGATTAATAAGCCAGAAGGCGGTGGGGATGACACTACGCCTACTGTGACAATCATAGACGACACAAATGTATCAGGCGAGTTCGCTATCCCTGAGACGGTGGAGCACAATGGTACCACCTATAAGGTAACGATAATTGGCGAAGGTGCTTTTGAGGGCAATACTAGCTTAACGAAAGTAACTATCCCAAGTAGTATTATAGCTATTGGCGACAATGCCTTTAAGGGGTGTAGTAATCTAGAATCGATAACAACGTATAATGAAACACCAATCAACTTGTCTGGTTCAGCAAGTGCTCGGGCCATAATGACAAGGACTGGCGGTAGCTCTGTATTTGACGGCGTGAACAAAGCTACGTGTATACTCTATGTGCCAGAGGGTAGTGTTGAATTATATAAAGAAGCGCCAGTTTGGAGTGAGTTCCAGATTATTCTTGCTATTGGCGATACAGGTATTAAGGGTATAATAGAGGATGGTAAGCCGCAGGATATCTATGACTTACAAGGTCGTAAGGTAAAGACAAAAGCAAGTTCACTTGAAGGACTGCCACTAGGAGTTTACATTATGAATGGCAGAAAGATTATTCTAAAATAAAAGCAAAAGTCGGGGAATGTAATTACGTTCTCCGATTTTTGTGAGAATGCCAGGGAGAGAAGAATGTTCCTGTACATGTGAATAAATGAATAGTTGAATAGTTTGTGTTCAGGTCGCAGGCGAAGTCGGGCGTGGTTGCGGGGCGCATCACGTCGGTTTCGCTGTATGTCCAGCCCATCTTTGCAATCATCTTCTTGAAGAAGCTGACCTCGTGATTTGGGATATTGATTGTAATTGCCTTCATAACGTCATCGATTATATGCCTGCCGTAACTTTGCCCAGCCCCACGGCTTTAGCGAAATACTTGCCGTATGAACCGCTGCTTTTAATATTGAAAGCAATGAAGGTTTAGTATAAAAATCCGAAGGCCCAGAGTGGAATTTTCCTCATATAGGCCGATTCGATGTCGTCTGCTGCAACGTAAGCGTTTTGTTGATCGGCCACCTGACTGAATCCCTTGTCTTGTCCGCCTACTTCTACTATGATATTGCCGTCAATACGGAAGTCACCCTTCTTATCCGTAAATCCCGAATATAACCATATTTTTATGGTTATATTCGGGATTTAGGGCTAGTAATTGATTGAGCGAAATGGGTTGGATGTCAAGTCCAGTGTCAAGATGTATGAATTCGCGTAGCGACAATCCTGGCATGTCGTACGGCATTAGACGTCGTGATAGATCGGCCTGCCCATCGTTTATCTGAATGAGTGACGAGCCACTCATTACGATGTGCAACTCGGGATAGAGGTCGTAGATTTCTTTGATTTCGCGGCTCCATCCTGGATATTTGTGTACCTCGTCAATGAAAAGCCATTTTCCGCCCATCATGACAAAGTTGTCTGCCAGATCGAGCAATGTGTGGGTAGAGAAATAGTTCGTGTCGGCAGAACAATAGAGTACATGACGATCGCCTGCTGGAAAATGTTGCTTGATGTATTGTTGCATCAATGTTGATTTTCCCACGCCTTTAGGACCTCGAATCACAAGTAACCTCGAATTCCAGTTTATGCGTTGCATGAAATCGCGGATGTACTCCATTGGTACTCTCGAAAGATACGCGTCGTGACGTTTAAATAGACTCTCCATCTTATATCATTTTATTGTTTGTGTTAATCGTAATGAACACTTTTGCTATAAATTTGTTAATCATGTTAGACACTTTTGGGTGTAATCTGTTAATCGTGATAAACATTTTCTTGGCGGCAAAGATACAAATATCAATCGAAACTTCCAAATATTTATCAAGAAAAATGCAAAATAGCAGGCTGATATCCGGTTTAGGGCTTAGCCCACCATACCAATTAATCACAAACAATTTCAGCTAATTGTTTCGAAGCAGAAATTCTGATGGCAGACAGCCATATTCTTCTCTGAAATATTTGCTGAACTGCTTGGGCGAGAACCCTATGGTGTAAGCTACTTCGGAGATATTGGAACGTCCCTGCTCTAATAGCGAACGGCCCCGCTTGATGCGGATGATGCGGATGAACTCTAAAGGAGACTTTCCGGTGATGGCCATTAGTTTCTTATAAAGATGGCTTCTCGTCATTCCCACGGCTGCACTGAAATCCTCTACCGAAAAATCGGAATTACTCATATTGTCCTCAACTATTTTTATAGCCTTTGCCATCAACTGTTCATCGAGTGAACTTACTGTAATTTCACTAGGAGAAATATCGCGTTTAATAAATTTACGATGATTGTTGTTTGTCCATTCTAAAATCTTTTCTATACGCAACTTGAGTATGTTAAGATTGAATGGCTTTGTGATATAATCATCGGCTCCATCTCTTAAACCGGTAATAATATTGTCTTCGGTTGATTTTGCAGTAAGCAGAATGACTGGGATGTGCGAAAAATTAATGTTGGTCTTGATATGATGGCAAAGTTCCAGCCCATCCATCTCTGGCATCATGACGTCGCTGATAACAATATTAATGTCGTTTTCCGATAGTTTATTTAGGGCTTCTACGCCATTATGGGCTGTTAATACCTTATACTGATCGTTCAAGCATCGTTCCAGGAACATACAGAAATCACGATTGTCTTCTACTATCAGAATTGATATGTCTGATGTAGCCTCTTTCATTGCGGTTTTTGTAGTGTTATCGTCGCTAATTTCGTTTGTAACATCTATTTTGTTATTTGTGGCTTGTATTGGGATTGTAACAATGAAAACAGAGCCTTTAGGGTGGTTGTTCTCCACCCATATTCTGCCTTGATGCATAGCAACATATTCTTTTACAATATGTAATCCAACGCCACTGCCTATGTATTCTGTATGATTATCTACTTGGAAGAATCGGTCGAAAATATGTGATTTAGCTTCGTCTTTAATACCAATACCTGTGTCGGCTACTTCTAGGCGTGCCGTTTGGCCGTCACGTCCTAAAGTGATATCTACACTGCCTTTGGTGGTATTATATTTGAAAGCATTCGACAGAAGGTTTGTGACGATACGTCGCATTTTGGCCTGATCGAAATCCATTTCCAGATTCGTGGCATTTATTTTTAAATTCATCTGCATACCATGACTTTCGGCATAATATCTGAAATTCTCGCATATTTTCCGCACAAATATAATAAGGTCTCCATGTGCTAGGTGTAATTCTTCATTGCCTGCATCTAGTTTACGTATATCCAGCAGTTGGACAACCTCGTCCATCAGCATTTTGGCATTTCGCCAGACAAGGTCTAACTCTACCCTGATATTCTTTTCCAGATTACCGGATAGTAATTTCTCAAGTGGTGTAATGATAAGTGATAATGGCGTTTTTAAGTCGTGGCTGATGTTTGTGAAGAATTGCATCTTCTTATCTTCCATTTGGTGTTGCTGCTCAAGTTCCATCTCCAGCTTTTGCATGGTAAGCGTAACCTGATGTTTGCGTTTAATCCGTTGTATATAGATATAGATGCTGGTCATAATAAGCAGAAGATATAACAAGTAGGCATACCATGACCTCCAGAATGGCGGTTTAATACTGATTTTCAATATTGATGGTTCGCTAGTCCAACCGCCCATGTCGGATGCGCAGACTTCGAGTGTATATACGCCAGGTGTGATGGCGTTAAAGCTTATGCGATTGCCAGGCAGAATAGTCCATGGGCCACCTACCTCTTTCAGTCGGTACATGTAATGCAGTTTGTGTTTTTTGCCGTAATTCATGGCCGAAACGTCGATGGAAAAACTGTTTTGGCTGTAGTTCAGGCAGATGGACTCCTGCAACTGCAGATTGCGCTGAAGGATACCACTCTCGTCGCCAGGAACGATATTCTTATTATTTACAGCCAGATTGGTGAACACGATGTGAGCCTGCAGATAGTTGGTGATTTGCTGCTGGCTGCCGATGCGCAGTAAACCATCGGTATAACCTATCACGCAGCATCCGTCTGTGGTCAGGCATGTGGCATCATTATTAAATGTGGCATTTTCAAGTCCGTCTTCGTCGTAAAAAGGCGTGCAAACAAATTCGTAGGGTGCGTTTGCCTTTTTCGATGTCCGGATATAAGTTAGTCCGTGGTCGGTGCTTGCCCAGATGTTTTGTTTGTTATCAGCGATGATGGCTCTGACGTAGTTGTTGGATAAGCCTTCGTTTTCGGTGAGTGAGTAGAGAGTGTCATTTTTCTCGTCGTAGATGCGAATGCCGGTGCGTGTGCCAATCCACACTAAACCGTGTTTATCTTTGTCAAGAGTTGTTACAAATTCGTCGGTCAGTTGCTGGATACAAGGCGTTGGTTTTAAGAATTTTCGCAGGTCGGTTTGATAGATATAGAATCCTGTGCTTGTGCCAATGTACAGTTTGCGCTTTCTGTCACAGTGTAGCGCAGTTATGCTAGTGGTTCTCAAGTCAGAGTTGTCCATCGTTATCCAGCTGTCGCTCCCGTCTTGTCTGAGACAAATCAAACCATTGTTGATGGTGCCAAACCAGAGATTGTTCTGTTCGTCTTCGGCCATGCATCGCATATACACAGTGCGTTTATTAATCTGGTTGTGATATTGCTTTTTGGCGAATCGGTGACCGTCGAAACAAAACACGCCGTCGCCATAGGTGCCTACCCATAGATGGCCATTATGGTCGATCAATGAGCAGGTAACCAGATTATTATCCAGCAGGGCGTTTTTCTTGTTGTAAACGGTCTTCGTGCCGTTGGGGGATAGGCATACGATTCCGTTGCCATCAAATCCCACCCAGATATTACCTTGTTTGTCTTCTGACACACAACTCACATCCTCGTTGTTCTTTAGCGGGGTTAAGTCGAATACATGTGGCGAAAGGTCGGTAAAAGCCGCACCGCGTTTGCTGGTTCCGATCCACATCAGGTTTTGGGCGTCGCGATAAAAGCAACTGATATGGTTGCTTGGCAGTGTGAACGGATATTCTTCGTTGCGTGTTATCTGTTGTAATTCCTGGCTGTGGGCATTTAGCAGATAGATGCCCTCATTTTCTGTGCCTATCCATATCCTTCCTTTTTCGTCGTCGGTGAGTGTGGTAAGAATCTCGTTTTTCAGCAGATGCAGCGAGGGTATGTCTTTCCACTCTTTGGTGGCGCTGATATAACAGCGTAGTTCATCTGAAGCCGAATGGGCCGTATAGAACCACAGTGCGCCTCTGGAGTCTAAATATACTTGGTGCCATAAGTTGGTGGATAGTTTTATCTGACTGACGTAATTCAGGCAATGCTGCAAGATATCAACTTGATAAAACCCGCCATCATTGGTTAGGATATAGGCTTGGTTTCCCCTGGCAGTCAGGCTGAGAATGTTATCGCCAAACTGGTGTGGGATGGTGGTGAGTTCTTGTTTCTTGAAGTCGTAGCGATACAGATATTTGGTGGATATGGTCCACAAATTCTGTGCATCATCGGTCATAATCTCTTTGATAGGCTCTTTGATGCCGAGTGCAGATAGTTTTTGGGTGGCATCATCGGCGATTTTGTCTAAGCACCTGTCGTAGGTGTATAATTTCTGTGTCGTTCTTACCCAAATGGTGCCTTCGGCATCCTCTATGATATAATTGGTGTCGTTATTATAGCTACCCAATTGGGTTACGGTGTACTTCTTAAACTGGTAGCCGTCGTATCTGTCGAGCCCATTGCTAGTGGCTATCCACATAAAACCGTATTTATCGCGTATGATATTTTTAACGTAATTATCCGACAGACCTGCTCTTACGTCAATCTTATGAAACATCAATGGGTTTGTACCATAGGATTGCTGCTGTATCAAACAAATTAATAGTATAAGAAAAAACTTCTTCATATTGATTGTTGTATTTGTTTGTTGCAAAGATAGTTTATTTTCTGCTACCATCAGCATATATCGGCAATTAATTGTGATCGTGCGGCAAAAAAAATGCGTACAACTTCCTGTTTGTGTTATTTCGCTTCCCAAATGTTTCCTTGGCGCAAATGGGAAGTTGTTCGAAC
This sequence comes from uncultured Prevotella sp., assembly GCA_900322175.1. Lineage (GTDB taxonomy): Bacteria > Bacteroidota > Bacteroidia > Bacteroidales > Bacteroidaceae > Prevotella. Next base: position 25,698 of record ONYZ01000044.1, on the reverse strand, counting down.
CAAATTAGAACATGGATAAGCCGTAGAAATGCTACTTTTGCCAGCGGAATTACTAATATCCTTAATTAACATCTTAATGAAAATTAAAAACGGTTTCTATTTGTGGTGCATCACAGGATTGTTCGCAATTCTGCCCATGGTTTCCTTTGCACAGAATAATAAGGTAAAGGGAACTGTTGCCGATGCATCAACTGGTGAGGCGCTTATAGGTGCCTCGGTGTTGGTAAAAGGTACTTCCACTGGAACAATCACAGACATGGATGGCAACTTCTCCGTCGATTTGTCTGGACAGAAAACTTTGGTTGTTTCTTTTGTGGGCTACCTTAGTAAAGAGGTACGTGTCACAAGTGGCACGAATCTTAAAATTATGCTTGACCCCGACTCAAAAGTGGTTGAAGAACTTGTTGTTATTGGTTACGGCCAACAGAAGAAAGTGACGGTTACAGGTTCTATTGTTAACGTCACTGGTGATGATTTGCTAAAATCGCCTACACCTTCGCTTGGTAATGCCATTGCTGGAAAACTGCCAGGTTTGTCAACAGTACAATACTCTGGTGCTCCTGGTGCAGATGATCCTAACATTTTTATTCGTGGTCAAGCTTCGCTTAATGGTTCAAACCCATTGATTTTGGTTGATGGTGTTGAGCGCAGTTTTACACAGATTGATCCTAACGAGGTTGCCGATATTACCGTACTGAAAGATGCTTCGGCAACGGCGGTATATGGTGTCCGTGGCGCCAATGGCGTTATACTGGTAACCACCAAGCGAGGTGAGGAGGGTAAAACACATGTTTCGGCATCTACATCCTGGGGCTTACAAACTGTTACCAATTTTATTAAGTTTGCCGACTCGTATACGTATGCTACTACATTTAATCGCGGGCGTATAACCGACGGTAACAATCCTCGCTTCAGCGATGAAGTGATAGAGCACTTCAAGAATCAGGATCAGCCTTTACTTTATCCGAGTATCGACTGGATTGATTATATAATGAATGATGTCGCCTTGCAGAGCCAACATAATGTTAGTGTGTCGGGCGGAAATAAGATTGCACGTTATTTTGTGTCTTTAGGTATGCTCGATCAGGATGGATTATTTAAGACACTTGGTGAAGACCCAAAATCGAACTTTGCCTACCAGCGTTATAACTATCGTGCTAACCTCGACCTGAACTTAGGCAAGTGGCATCAGCTTTCAGTTAATATCGGTGGCCGAGTTGAGAATAAGCGTTCTATTGGCGGCGGCGAGTCTAATCTTTTCAATACCCTGATGGATTGTCAGCCTTTCTCTGGTGCAGGTATCGTAGATGGCAAGTGGATAAAGGCTAACCCTACCTATATATCCGAAGAGGATGCCGTAAGTGGCAACGATGGTTTGAGTACTTTCTACGGTCAGGGTTACCAGCAGCAAACAACCAATGTGCTGAATGCTGACCTGATTTACAAGCTTGATATGGGATTTATTACTCGTGGTCTTGATTTCCGCATCAAGGGCTCGTATAACTCTACCTATTATCATAGTAAGGACCGTACTGCAGGACAGCCTGCCAGCTTTATGCCTATTGTGAAGGAGGATGGCAGTATAGCGCTGTAGCGCAAGGGCGACTATTGGAATCTGGGTTACAGCGAGTCGAGCTGGCCTGAACGTAACTGGTATTTCGAAACTAGTTTTAATTACAGTCGCAGTTTCGGCCTGCACAACGTATCGGCTCTGTTGCTCTATAACCAGTCAAAGTCGTACTATCCCTGGGATAGTCAGAGTAGCATGTATATCTCTATTCCTAAGGGATATGTGGGTCTTGTTGCTCGTGCCACCTATGATTACAACCATCGTTATATGCTCGATTTAAATATGGGTTATAATGGTTCAGAAAACTTTGCTAAGGGTAATCGTTATGGAGTGTTCCCGTCGGCCTCAGTAGGTTGGACTATCTCTGAAGAGAAGTTTTGGAAACCCATACTCCCCTTCATCTCTTACCTGAAACTGCGCGCATCTGTTGGTACCGTAGGTAATGACAACTGTCAGGGCTACCGATTCCTTTATTTGCCTGCAGCATGGAAGATTACCGAGGGCTATTATGACAATCCTGGTAGTTTTGGTGGCTACAATTTCGGTACAACCAACACTCGATTCCTTAACGTGGCACGTGAGTACTCGTCGGCATCACCCGATGTAACCTGGGAAACGGCTGTTAAGCAGAACTATGCCTTCGATATGAAATTATGGAATAATCGTATCAGCATTGGTTTTGATTACTTCTACGAGGACCGTAAGGATATCCTGATTAACAATGAGACGATGATTCAGGCTCCAACCGCACTGCGTCCATCGTATATTAACTATGGTAGAGTAAAGAATCGTGGTTACGAAATTACGCTTAAGTACGCCGATAAGTTGAGCGATGATTTGCGACTGGAGATTTCGGCGTCGATGGCTTATTCTAAGAACAAGATTATTGAACAGGCCGAGATTAAGCGTGCCAACAAGCTGGTGAAGGCCGACAGTTATATGGGTAAACAGTTGGGACTGACCGAGGATACCTATCTGTTCTTCGATTTCTATCAAAAAGGCATCACCGAGGAGCAATACATGCAGACCTACGGTCAGCCTCTGCCCACACAGTTGGTTAACGACCTGAAAGATGGTGATGCTGTGTATGTGGATATTGATGGCGATGGTATTATTTCGGAAGAGTACGACCAGATATTCCTGGGAACAACCGATCGTCCAGATTATACTTTCTCGCTGAATTGCAATCTGGAGTACAAGAATTTTGATTTTACGATGCTTTGGGTAGGTGCTACAAACGTTACGCGTAACCTTGATGGTGTTTACCGCCAGCCTTTCGGCCAGCAGTATCACTCATCGCTTCTGCAGTGGGTAGCCGATAATACCTGGACTGCCGAGAATACCAATGCCAAGTTACCACGTATCACCTTCGTTAACGAAAAGCAGAATCAGTGTTTCTCGAATCTTTGGGATTACGATTCAAAGTATCTGCGATTGAAAAATGTGGAGATAGGCTACACCATCCGTAAGCCGCGTTGGTTTAAGAGTCTTAGCAGTGCCCGTATTTATCTGAATGGTACCAATTTGCTTACCTTCTCGCCCTTCAAGGCTAACGATCCTGAAAATATGGGTGGTGGTTATCTGCAGTACATCAAGTATCCCATTCTGCGAGTATATAACTTAGGTGTAAAATTAAATTTCTAAATCAATGAAAAAAATATATTCTATATTTCTGACAGCCTCGCTGACAGTCATGCCTTTTCTTCATACATCGTGTGTCGACGATGTAACGGTAGGCGATGAATTCCTTGACAAAGCCAAGGGCGAGGATGTGAATCAGAACCTGATTTTCTCGAAGAAAGTCTATACCGAGTACCTGCTGTGGCAGTGCTACGAGGGATTGTACTGTCCGTTTAAGAATTGCTATAGTTTGAATGCTGGTGTAATGGAGGCATTGTCGGATATCATGCACTCTGAGTTAGGTTGGGACGACATTGGACGTGAATTCTATACAGGTCATTTGAGTGCTGCAAATGCCAACCCTGGTTGGGTGCAGAGTCGTTTTGCCTTTATCTCACAAGGCGGTATCCAGAATATGAGTAACCAGTCGAAACGTTCCATCTGGAACTGCGTGCGCGATTGCGAATTGCTGATAGATAATGTGGATATTGTACCTGATATGAGCGATAATGAGAAAGCTCGTTTCAAGGCCGAGGCAAAGGTGATTCTTGCTTCGAAGTATTTGGACGGCATCCGCCACTTTGGTGCCCTGCCTATTGTGGATCATGCTTTTAAAGGCGAGGACCAGATGGAGAGCGGACGTGCTACTCTTGAAGAGACTGTCGACTTTGCTGTGCAACTGATTGATGAGGCTGTGGCCGAGCCCAACTTGCCTTGGAACCTCTCTGATACCGATATTGCTACTTGGGAAGGACGTGTCACCAAAGCATCGGCATTGGGCCTAAAGGCTAAACTTTTAGACTATGTAGCAAGTCCTATTTTTAATAACACGCAACCTTATTGTACCTCGGAACCTCAGGATGCGGTAGAGGCACGCCAGGTATGGTTTGGTAATTATGATGTAAAGCGCTGGCAGGCAGTTGTTGATGCTTGCGAAGAGTTCTTCAAGATGAACGCAGCCAATGGCAACTATTATCAGTTGATTACATCGAGCGATAATAGCGAAGAAGGCTATCGTCTGGCTTTCCGCAAGGCCTACAGGAGTCGAGATAATCGTGAGGCGCTTCTTTCTGTACACGATCGTGTTTACATGAAGGAGTGGGATCAGTGCCCAGCTAACGTATGGCATTCTGGTGCTATAGCTGCTACGCTCGACTGGATGGAGATGTTCCCATGGGCCAATGGTAAGAACTTCGATGGACAGAAATACTACAATCAGAAACCTGCCAAGGTTGATATATTTGAAAACCGCGATCCTCGTCTTTATGAGTCAATGCTGGTTCAGAAGAAGGATTACAAATATCAGATGTATGGCCCTGCCAACCCCGTGCAGTTGTGGGAAGGCGGCGAATTGATTGTTACAGGTTCTACTGGTTGGAATTGTCGTCCACACGGATTTGCCACTTATAAGTATGTGCTTGATTTAGGCTCTGATGATCAGGGTGGACAGGGTATTATCGACGATGAGCCTGTGCAGTTTGCCTATATGCGTTTGGCCGAACTCTATTTGATTTACGCCGAAGCTTTGGCTGAGACTGGTAAACTTACCGAAGCCATCCAGCAGCTGAATATTGTGAGAGCTCGCGTTGGCCTGCCCGATATTGCTGCTGCTAATCCAGAGCTTTCGCTTACATCAAACAAAGACAACCTGATAAACGAGATTATGCGTGAGCGTGCCTGCGAACTGGGATTCGAGTTTGAGAGCCGTTTTCACGATATGAACCGCCGTATGATGGTTGACGACTTCGTTAAGCCACTGCGTGGCATGAAGATTTATTGGATAGATAATGATGGTAATCGTGTGGAGCGCAAATGGAATCCCGATACCGAATCCTTTCCTACCCAGTTCGAATATGTGCCTTACGCCATCAGCGAGAAGACCGGCAATGCACGTTTTGTGTGGAGCCACCCCGAAGCATGGTCGAACAAATGGTTCTTGGCACCGCTGCCACCCGATGAGATTAATAAGAATTACGGATTGACTCAGAATCCTGGTTGGAACTAAATAACAATATTGAAGAATATGAATAATAAGATATTTCTTAAATCAATGGTGATAACGGCATGCCTCATGCCAATGGCATTGCCCGTTGTTGCACAAAGCGTGGCCGACGATAATGCCAAGCTCTCTACCGTCGCATCACACACAATTTCGGGTGATGAGTTGCAGAAGACTGCTGCCACCACTCTGAAAGAGGCTTTGTATGGTAGACTGTTGGGATTAACCGTTATGAACAATGGCAAGTTTATTGGTGATGACGATGCCGGAGCCACATTTAACATACGTGGTACACAGACTACCAGCGAGAATAATGTACTGATTCTGGTTGATGGTATCAAGCGGTCTATTGACCATCTGACTGTAGATGAGGTAGAGTCGGTAACAGTATTGCGCGATGGCGCTGCTACTGCCATTTATGGCTACGAAGGTCTTAATGGTGCCCTTCTTATCAAAACTAAGCGCGGTGCTGAAAAGAAGCTCTCGGTACAAGTAGGTTACAACCACAAATTTGTGTTCAATCCGAATACTGCCGACTTTGTTGATGCAGCTACTTATGCAAAAGCTATGAATCAGGCCCGACAGAATGATGGGTTGTCGCCGATGTATAATCAGACTGAGATTGATGCTTTTGCCAATCAGAGTGCACCATATTATTATCCGCAGGTTGACTGGAAGGATGAGGCGCTTAAGAAGATGGGATCGGAAAATCGCATTAACCTGGCGCTTAACGGTGGTAACAAGCGTCTGAAATTCTTTTCGTTTATCGATTATACCGATTGTCGTGGACTGCTTAAGGATACCAAGCAGGCTGATTACGACTCGCAGCTCAAGTTTTCAAAGGCTAACATCCGTACCAATATCGATGCCGAGCTAACTAATACAACCACCATGCAGGTTAATCTGCTGGGGTCGTTTGTTGAGACTAATCGTCCTGCAGGTGTATCGTCCGATGGCGTGTTCGATTTGTTCTATCGCGTACCATCATCAGCATTCCCCATCACCAACAATCCTGATGGCGAACTGGCTGGTATCTGGGGCGGAAACACCACTTATGGCACCAACAATGTGATAGCTCAAATCCAGTCTTCTGGCTTCCGCAAGTCGCACTCGCGCTTGTTTCAGGGCGACATCACTTTGCGACAGGACCTGAGTGCTCTGCTTAAAGGTCTCTCGGCTTCAGCCCGTTTCGGTTATAACAACTACTCGCAGATTTATGAAGACAATACCAAGGGATTTATGTATGGCTACGAACGATACACCTTTGATGCTGATGGAAACGTGAATGGTCTGACCACCTATTCGGCTGGCGATAAGACTGATAATACATCGTTCAACTATTGGCAGAATCAGCATCTCCGTTCTTCATATCTGTCTGTATCCGCTGATTACCAGACACAGTTCACTGCCAACGACCATTTTGCTGCCTCGCTCATGTGGAATCAGCAGAACGAGACGCCTAACGGACAATATCTTACTTTCAACCGTATGAACTGGATTGCCTGTGTGCATTACGATCTCGAAAATAAGTATATAGCCGACCTGACACTGGGGGCACATGGCAGCAACCGCTCATATCCCGAAAAGTGGTCGTTCTCGCCAGCACTCTCATTAGGTTATATCTTTGCCAACAACTATGCCAGCCGTATACTCAACTATGGCAAATTGCGCCTCTCGGGGGCCATCCGCCATTCAGATTATGTGCCCATCAATGGTATTTGGCTCGAGAACTATAATGGTGGAGGTGGCGATTATTATTTTGGTGCCGGTAATGGTTCTCAAACATGGGGTACGTTTATCTCTTATCAGCCTACAACCAACTTTAAGTTGGAAACGGCTTATCAGTTTAATCTGGGTGCCGATCTGCGTCTGTTGAATAGTATCGACTTGACTATCGATGGTTACTATAACTATCGCGATAACATCCTGCTTTCGGGCGATGGACTCATCTCTTCGGTTGTGGGTATCCCCTCTGGCTTTGTAAACTGGGGGCGCGTGGCCAGCTATGGTGTAGAGGTTGGTGCCAACTGGGAACAGAAGTTGGGTGGCGATGTGACGTTGAACCTTGGCGGACAGCTTACTTGGGGCCGCAGCCGTATCTGCCGCACCATCGAGAATGTTGCCTACGATTATCTTTCGGCTGTCGATGGCCGTGTCAATCAGGCATGGGGCCTGGAGGTAGTTGGCTTCTTCAGCGATGAGGCCGATATTGCAAACTCGCCCGAGCAGGAATTTGAAAACTGCAAGCCTGGCGATTTTAAATACAAGGATCAGAATGGTGATGGCGTAATCAACGAGAATGATGTAGTCAAGATGGGTTACAGCACTTCGGTGCCCGAACTCAACTATGCTATCAACCTTGGAGTCAAGGCCGGAAACTTCGGATTCAATGCTCTGCTACAAGGGGCCGGCATGTACACCCGATATATGGGAGCAGCTGGCGTATGGATACCTATGATTGATGGTGCCAATCTGACACAAGACTATTATGATAACTGCTGGGACAATAATAACAGCCCTCAGTACCCTCGACTCACCTCACAGGCTAACAATAACAATTATCGAGCCAATAGCGTATGGTGGAAGGACGTAAACTTCCTGAAGTTGCGTAATTGCGAGGTTTACTATATGCTACCCCAGTCGCTCATTTCAAAGTTAAATCTCTCTCAGCTAAAGATTTATGTGAAGGGCGAAAATCTGCTCGACTTCAGTAATGTGAAGCAGCTTGATGCCGAAACTATGTCTACCGGTTATCCTATCATGAAGACCATCTGTGTAGGTGCATCATTAACATTCTAATTCAAAATTAAAACGATACAATTATGAAGGATTATAAATATATCATATTACCAGCGCTTACTGCAGCTGTATTGTGTGTCAGTTGCGTTGATCTGGACTATAGCGAGGTGACCACCAACAACGAAGAATGGGTATATCAGAGTCCGCAGTACGGCATTGAGCGTTTGGTGTCGAGTGTCTATGCACGTGTACCCAACGGACTGAGCAAGAATTTTGAGGGTGGCAGCGGTGCTACATTCGCTGCTGCCTGCGATGAGGCCGATTGTGCGCTCTCGCATGCAAATATACGTAAACTGTATAATGGTGGTTGGAGTCCTATCAATCCATTCTCTTACACTTGGGAGAATTCCTACAAAGCTATAGCCGAAGCCAATAACTTTTTGGAGAAACTCGATAAGATAGATTTGTCGGCCTATGAGAACAACAACGATTTCCAGGCCATGAAGAATAAGTTTGAGTTGTTTGAATACGAAACCCGTTTCTTGCGTGCCTACTTCTACTTTGAACTGGTGCGTGCCTATGGCGATGTGCCGTTTACGCTCAAGTCGCTCACTAATGCCGAGGCCAATCAGCTTAGCCGTACATCGGCCATCACCATCATGGATTGGATTGTTGACGAGATGAATGCTGTAGCCGAATTTCTTCCCATTACCTATGCTAATGAGCTGAACACCGACATCGGCCGTGCCACCAAGCCCATGTGCCTGGCACTCAAGGCGCGTACCTTATTATATAAGGCTTCGCCTCTGTTCAATACCTCTGACAATAAGCAGTGGTGGCTTGATGCAGCCCGTGCTAATCACGACCTGCTGGTTAGGGCCGAAGGGTGGGGTATTAAGCTGGGTCTCTATTCAGAACTGTGGGGCCCTGCCAATGCCGATGGTACGGAAGTTATCTTTGCCGTAAAACGTGGCGCATCCAGCTCGTGGGAAACCTACAACTATCCTGTTGGTGTTGAGAATGGTCAGTCGGGCATGTGTCCTACACAGTCGCTGGTCGATGCCTATGAGTATATCGATAGTCAGCAATCCTTCGGTGAGCGCCATCCTGAATCGGTTATCAATTTGAGTCAGAATGATCCTTATGAAAATCTGGATCCACGTTTTGCCATGACCATTTGTAAGAATGGCGACATCTGGCCCAACTACAACACCACACCTATCGAAACCTTCGAGGGTGGACTCAATGCTTCGCCGCTAACAAATGCTACCAACACGGGGTATTATCTGAAAAAGTATTGCGACCCCAATGTTAACATCTCTACAAACAATGCCACTACCACGCTGCATGCATGGATTGTGATGCGATTGGGCGAGTTTTATCTGAACTACGCCGAGGCTATATACAATTATTATGGCGATGCAAACGCCAAAGGCGAGTTTACATTGAGTGCCAATGATGCTGTTAATGCAATACTTGATCGCACCGATGTAGCTATGCCTCACTGGACAGCTTCACCAACCGACTGGTTGCAGCGATATGAGCGTGAGCGTATGGTGGAAATGGCCTTCGAGGATCAGCGTTTCTGGGATATCCGCCGCTGGAAGAAAGGCGATACGCAGAAACAGGTAAACACCATTAGCATTACCAAGGATGCCGATGGACAGCTGTTGTTACATCGCGGATCGTTGAATCGTGGATGGAACAATAAGTTCTACTTCTTTCCCATCCCCTTTACCGAAATTAGCAAGAATCCCAATCTTACTCAAAACCCAGATTGGGACAAATAAGAACCCATATAACAGAACATCGATATGAAAAAGAATATATTTAGTATGATGCTTTTGGCAGTCTCAATGGGGCTTGCTTCCTGCTCGGATGATGCCGATAGCACTGTAGAGAGACTTTCGGTAGCGGCTTTCTATCCTACGATTGTAATGGATGGTACCGAGGTGTCAATCACTGGTACAGGCCTCTCGGATGTAACAACGGTAGAATTTCCTGGCGGACAGGTTGCCAAGTCGGTTCAGGTTATCGACGATATGCGTATTATTGCTGTTGCACCTGCAAGTGTCGACGTAGAACCTGGTGTGCTTACCGTGTCAAACGGCTCCGAGTCGGCACAGAGTCGCCAAACTATTAGCAAAGCTCAGCCTGCATTACACTATTTTAACCCGTCAGAGACGGCTAAGACCTATGAGGATTTACAGATCGAAGGCAATGACTTCTTGTTTGTTAAACGTATTGAAATCGGAACAATGGCCGAATCAGTAAGTATCAATGCCATTGATTTCAAACGCAAGTCGAATAGCAATATCACTATAACCATTCCAGCAGATACGCCGCTTGGTAGTAACCAGACAGTAAGTGTTGAGTTTGAAAACGGCGAGGTGATGAATTTAGGCAGTCTTGATATTGAAAAGGGTGTGGCTCCCGGTGGTAAATGGGTTGAGCAGGAAATCGATCTTTATAGTGGGGGCGATGTAGAAATGGGTGGCTGGAGTGCTGCTATTACTGGCATTACCGCCGATGCCTTTGCCGAGGCTAAGATTGGCGACCGTATCAGGGTGTATATCAAGGACCAGGTAGAAGGTTGGCAGCAAGGTTCGTTCAAACATGGTTCCACATGGGGTGGGCTTACCGACGAACTAGGCGTGATAAGTCTTACCGCTGATGACTTTGAAAAAGGCTATTACGAGATGGTCATCGACGAGGTTACGCTTCCTTTGCTGCAAGAGGCTGGACTTATTGTCAGTGGATGTAATTACACTGCTACTAAGGTTGTTCTTATCACCACAGTATGGGTAAGCAACACCCAAGAACCACAGGAAACTATACTGAGCGACCAGGAAACAGACATGGGTGGCTGGGCTGCTGCTATCATTATCGGGAAAGAGTCGTTCGAGACTGCTAAAGTTGGCGACATTGTCCGTGTATACATCATGAATCCTGTAGAAGGATGGCAACAAGGTTCGTTCAAAAATGGTAGCGATTGGGGCGGACTTACCGAAGAACTTGGTGTGATAGGCTTGTCGACTGACGATTTTGATAAAGGATATTACGAAATGACCATCGACGATATAACCTTGCCATTACTGCAGAGCAATGGTTTGATCATCAGCGGATGTAACTATACAGCTGTGAAAGTTGTACTTATACAGTAAAGTAATGAATAATGAGTTAAAATGTTATTAGTTAGTAGTTAGTATTGGATTTTGGTTGGGGGGAGGGGACCCCTATGTTAGGTACTCTCCCTTTTTTTTTATTGAAAGTATTGTTATCTAAACATAAATGACTATATTTGCAGAAAAAAAATATATGAAAAGAATTTGTGGTATTATTTTATTGGGTGTTATGCCCCTCCTGTGTTTGTCGGAGCCAATATCCCCCAAACCGATAGATAAGAAGGCAACTAAAGAGGTTGTGCGTTTGTATAACTATCTTCGTAACGATGTTTGGGGCAAACGGGTTCTCTCTGGTTGTCAGGCTCGGTGGGATTATAACACTACCGATGCTGATGAGGTAAGTAATAACACGGGTAAATATCCTGCAATCAATATCTTTGACTTCCAGCATTTCAGGATGGAGCATATTAACTATATGGCCGATACTGCCAGGGATTGGTATCAGTCAGGTGGTATTGTTGGTTTTATCTGGCACTGGAGTGTGCCTGTAGATACACAAATGACAGATAGTAAGGGTTATTCTTTCTATACGCCTTCGGCAGCAAAGACACCACAAGCAGGTACAACATTTTCTCCGCGTAAAGCACTGCAGAGAGGAACAGCCGAAAATGCAGTCCTGATGCGTGATTTGAAGTGTGTCACCGATTTGTTGCTTTACTACCAAAAGCAGGGCATCCCCATTATATGGCGCCCGTTTCACGAAGCAGCCGGTAATTCCAACCGTGGTGGCACCGCATGGTTTTGGTGGGGTAGTGATGGCGCCGAAACCTTCAAGCAACTGTATTTGTTTATGCAGAGTTATTTGATGAGTAAAGGTGTACATAATCTGATTTATGTGTGGACATCTGAACTCGACGATGACGACTGGTATCCTGGCGATAAGTATGTAGACATAGTTGCTCGTGATCAGTATCATGTATCTACAAATCATGGTAGTTATAAAGAGCAGTACGACTTGTTAAGCCGGAAATACCCCCATAAGATGTTGGCGCTAGCCGAATGCGATTGTTTACCAAGTGCAGAGGCAATGATGCAGGATGGTGCAAAATGGCTGTATGTGGCTCCATGGACAGGACCGTTCCTTTTTGGTAGTAACAACACACCCGATTTCTGGAAGAATTTCCTTCATTCCGATGAGATCATTGCTAGAGATGAAACTCCACATGCACTTAGTAAAAAGAAAACTCCGCAACATATTCGCATACAGTCGGCATTGGGTGGCAAACAGTTCGATGGTATTGGTGCCGTAAATGGTGGTGGTGCCACTAGCGTGCTGTTGAAGGATTATCCCGAGCCCCAGCGCTCGCAAATTATGGACATGGTGTATAAGCCTAAGTTCGGCGCTTCGGTCAGTTCTTTGCTTGCAGAGATCCCTGGCGATGGTAACTCTACTCAGGGCTCTATGCCCTCGCACAGTCACTACCGTGGCGATTTTAATGCTCAGCGTGGCTACACGTGGTGGGTGATGCGCGAGGCTAAGCAGCGTAATCCAAAACTTGACCTTGATGCAACAGGGTGGAGTGCCCCTTGCTGGGTGGGCGGCTTTTGGACGCAGGACATGGCAGATTACTATGTGGATTGGCTCACAGGATTGCGTCAGCAGCATGGACTGGAACTTAATGCCATAGGCTGTCATAACGAAAAAGGTTGGAACAATGAGTTTGCTAAGATGTTGCGTCGCACCATGAATGAGCGCGGTTTCAAGAATGTAAAGCTTCATGCCTTCGATAACTGGGGGCCTGACAAGATGGAGTTTATGAAGGCGATGGAACATGACCCAGAGTTACGCGATGCCATTTATGCTGTAAGCGCCCATACGTTTAGCGAGATACCCCTTACATCCGATCAGCGTGCGATGGCCGAAAAAATGGGCAAACCTATCTGGAACAGCGAAGACCACATCTATCTCAAGGGGTTCGATTGTCTGATAGGCATCGTAAAGGCTTTCAACGAGAATTATATCGTGAGCGGTGCCACCAAGGTTATTAACTGGTACGACATTGGCGCCACCTATCCTATGGAGCCTTATAGTCAGGATCCGCCCATGCTGATTGCTCAGCAGCCTTGGAGCGGCAACTATAGCGTGCGCCAGGCCTTGTGGGGCTATGCGCACTACGGACAGTTTACCGAGGTAGGCTGGCGATACGTTGACGATGGTTGCCTGAATCTTGATGGCGGCGGCACGATGTGTATGTTGCGTAATCCGGCTACTGGCGATTATAGTGTTATTATTGAGACAAAGGAGGCCACAGCGCCCCAAACCATCCGTATTAGTCTGCCCAAAGGACTTTCTTCGGACAAACTTTGCGTATGGCGCAGTAACCAGCAGGAACAGTTTGTAAAGCTGAGCGATATTACGCCTAAGGGGCGCAGTTTCACTATCACGCTCAATCCCGCCTGTGTTTATTCTCTCTCAACTACCACAGGTCAGCAAAAGGGTGGCTTTGCAAACGTTCCAGCTACCACGGCATTCCCCATCCCGTATCAGGATGATTTCGAGGGCTACGGTAATCCAGCTCAGTGGGGCTATCTGCCTCATTACATGGCCGATATCATCGGATGTTTTGAGTTGCGCCAGGCACCAGGTAGTGCTTCTGGTACATGTCTGCAACAGACAATAGGAGAGCACACGCTGAGTTGGGCTCCCGAGTGGCACCATTACTCTATTATTGGCGATGCTGCATGGCAGGACTACGAGGTGAGTGCCGATGTGCTGCTGAATCCTCAGGACGAGGCTGCTGTTATGGGCCGTATTTGCGATGTTGGCTCGGGCTATGGTGTATGGGCCAAGGGCTATTACCTAAAGATAAACGAACATGGCCTGTGCCAGCTCTACATTACCCGTGGCAAGCTCGACCAAAAGGAACTGATAGGCGATGCCGAACAACAAGCACTTATACTTGCCCGTAAGGATATAGAGGTTGGTGGCGAGTATGTGTTAGACAGTGCACAGGTTGAGGGTATCGTTGCCGGCAAGTGGCACAACTTGAAACTGCGTTTTGAGGGCGACCAAATCACAGGCTATGTTGATGGCCAGCAAGTGGTACGCGCCACATCCGACCGCTACACTCACGGTATGGCCGCGCTAATGGCGCCCTTGCAAGAGCGCCGAGTTAGCGCGCCTTACTTCGACAATCTGAAGATTACTCCAATAGGACGCACCAACTCTGTTCTGAATAAGGTACGCAAACCACAACCACTTTATTAAAACATTTAAATAAAACGATATGCAGAAAAAAATGAAAATGGCCATCTTGGGCGGCATGCTCGCCCTTATGGCACTGCCTGTAAAGGCTCAGAAATGGGAAGGACTGGCTGATACACCACAAATGGGATGGAGCACTTGGAACAAGTTTCAGGGCAACATCTCGGAGGAAGTGATTAAAGGTATCGCCGATGTGATGGCCGAGAGCGGTTTACGCGATGCTGGTTATACCTATATTAATATCGACGACTGCTGGCACGGCAAACGCGATGCCGACGGGTTTATTACGGCAGACCCCAAGAAGTTTCCCAATGGTATGAAAGCATTGGCCGACTATGTGCATAGCAAGGGCTTGAAACTCGGTCTCTATAGCGATGCCGGCACCGCTACTTGTGCTGGCGAGCCAGGTTCGCTAGGCCATGAGTATCAGGATGCACTGCAGTATGCGCGCTGGGGGGTAGACTATCTGAAGTATGATTGGTGTAACACCACCAACGTTAATCCTCAGTGTGCCTATCAGCTCATCAGCGATGCCCTGCGTGCCGCAGGGCGTCCCATCTTCCTTAGCATGTGCGAGTGGGGTGGTAGCAAACCATGGAAGTGGGCTCGCCAGATAGGTCATTCATGGCGTACCACGCCCGACATCTGGTGCGATTTCGATTCACTGCGTGTTTTTGAGGCTGGCTATAGTCAGTTTGGAGTGATGCAGTGCATAGAGTATAACGACACCCTGCGCCAGTATGCTGGACGCGGTTACTGGAACGATCCTGATATGCTGGAGGTAGGAAATGGCATGAGCGAAAATGAGGACCGCGCCCACTTTACCATGTGGTGTATGATGGCTAGTCCACTGATTCTTGGCAACGACCTGCGTAATATGAGCGAATCTACTCGTAACATTATTATGAACAAGGATATGATTGCCATCGATCAGGACACGCTGGGTGTTCAGGGCCTGCACTATTGCGACCGCGATGGCCTGCAGTTCTGGTTCAAACCGCTAGCTGGCGGCGATTGGGCATTTACCATTCTTAATCCCACACGTCAAGATGTTGATTTCGGTCTGAACTGGCAGGACTTTAATCTCACAGATTCTGAGGTTAGCAAGCTGAGCACCGATTTTGCCACTAAGGTTTACAAGGTGTATAACCTGTGGACTCATAAGCAGGAGGGAAAGACTTCACTGAAAGACAAGACCGATCGCAAGCTCGTTGTAAAGAGTCGCGATGTGGTTTCATACCGACTGATAAATAACAAATAATATGAAAAAGCTGACTACTACTCTAATTGTAATCATGATAGCTTGTGGCATCCGTGCCGCTGAACCGATCAAGTCGGCTGCCGCAGAGCAACTCATGCAGTTGCTGAGTGATATCAATGGAAATAAGACGCTGTCGGGTACGATGGCATGTGTAAACTGGAATATTAGCGAAGCAGAGTGGGTACATAATCATACTGGAAAGTGGCCTGCCATTGCGGCGTTCGACTTTATTCATCTTCCTTGGTCTTCGGCTGGTGGTTGGATAGATTACGATAATACTAGCCTTTTAGAGGAATGGCATCAGCAGGGCGGTATTGTTAGTATCTGCTGGCACTGGAATGTGCCTGCCCGTAGCGGTAAAAGTGGAAAGTACGCATTCTACTGGGGGACCGATAAAGGAAAGGAGGACGAACAGACCACTTTCGATGTGACGAAAATCTTCGACCCCACATCCAGTGAGTATAATATTATGATGAACGACATCGACCGTGTGGCCGGTATCTTGCTCAAACTAAAGGAAAAAGGCATTCCTGTGCTGTGGCGCCCGTTGCATGAGGCTGGCGGCATGTGGTTCTGGTGGGGGCGCGACCCTGATGCCTGCAACGAACTGTGGCATAAGATGTATGACCGTTTTCAGGAGCTGGGTGTTGATAATCTGGTTTGGGTGTGGACTCAGAGTTCGGCATGGGGCAAGCCATATAGCGACGGTTATCGCTGGTATCCCGGCGACGATTATGTCGACGTGGTGGGTATAGACATCTATAACGAAACTAATGCCAACACTATTCGCACCAAGTGCTATGATTTCCTGAACGAATATTCGCCCTCTAAGCTTGTGGCACTTACCGAGTGTGGCTCGGTAGCCGAATTTGGAAACCAGTGGGAGGCTGGAGCCCATTGGCTGTGGTTTATGCCATGGTACGACTATGCAGTTACCAGCGATATTAATGGTGCTGCTTTCAGTCAAACTGCGCATGGCAATGCCGATATATCATGGTGGAACGAGGCTTTTAGCCATGATTATGTACTTACGCGCGATGATGTGAATGCCTTGCTAACCAATGGTATGTCGGCGCCAACAACAAATAGAAGTACAGTCGGTAGCCAAGAAATCTATACACTTGATGGCCGACGCGTTACTACAGTCCCTCGTAGAGGCTTATATATTAAGGACGGAAAGAAAGTAGTGATATCTAACCAAGCAGACTGGTATCCCTAAACCGGATACCAGCCTGATTGGTTAGATCATCCGCCAGGCGCGGAGTAGGGCGATGGGGTCGCGACAGTTGGGGCCGTTCTCCTGGATGGCCATGGCGGCGGCCAGGAGTAGCCAGTTGGCCGGGTGTTGCTGCGGATCGCCTAGGTCGTCGTCGGGGGCGATGCCGGTGGCGGCAGATACATTACTGATATAGACCTCGGTGTTGTTCTCGGTGGGTGGGGCCCACTTCTCTACTATCTTGCGGATAGTGTACAGACGGTACTTGCGGTAGTAGGTGCGCGTGAGCAGCACTAGGGCTGCACGCCAACCATACTCCATCTGTTTGAACTGACAGAACGCTGTGTCTGTCTGCTGGGCGCGTAGCCCCTTCCACTGGTCGCCTGTGCGACGGATATTCAATGGATTACAATTTCTGATTCCACGTGATAAACTCATAACTCTTAACTCTTACTTCTTACTTCTTACTTCTTACCTACGGAAGCTCCTGAAAGAGCTTCCGATAAGTGCGGTTGTCTATGTGCTCTATGATGCCGTCGGACAGCAGACGATGGATGTTGCGCGAGGCGGTGGGCTGCGAACAGCCGAATATCTCCATCACATGCTTGGTCTTGAATTGCTCGGGCAACTGGCGGTAGCACTCGTCGAAACGGGTTGTGCGGCGACGAATTACAAATTCTTTGTTCTGGTCGGCAAAGTAGTGGAACGCCATTTCGCCGAAAAAGAACTGCTGACTTTTGTACTGTATCTCCATCACCAGGCGACAGAATCGGCGGTCGGTGTCATCCATCGTCAGCGTGCGGTTCTGGTCCCACTCGTCCCAGTGGCGCATCACGATGAATGGTAGGGTGATGCCGATGCCGTAGTACGGTATGCGCTTAAGCAACATGCGGTCGGCCTTGTCGTGATTAAATTCGGCTATCTCCATGTGCTCCGTCTGCCACTCGTAGGTCTCGTCGTTCAACGGTTCGATGGGTATCTCGCCCGCCACCTTGTCCAGTCTGTACGCCCACATCTTCAGCGTCTCGTCGGCATTCTCTATCACCTCTTGATGGCGTTTGGCCTTGCCACGGTCGGGCAGGGGGATTACGGCCAGACGACTGCTCATGCCGGTTCCGAAGTTGCGCTGGTTCACCTTGCGGTGCAGGGCGTAAGGCGTGCCGGTGTAGATGTAGTTCCAGTATACGTTGAACATGCCGCTTATGCTCTCCTGATTAGCATACATCTGTCCGTCCTCCTCGTTGTGGAATGCCTTGAGCTCCATTATCTCACGGTCCTTCCAGTCGCCACCTTTGTTGTTCTTATTGATATTGTCCAGTTCCGAGTCAAACGACAGCATGTGCAGATTCAGGGGCTGGCCTTGGATTATCTCCTTGGCGGCCAGCATGTGGCGTATAAACTCGCCGATGGCCGTGCGGGCGGGGTGTATGCGGATGCCTACTTCGGGTTTCTTCAGTGCCTCGGCTTTCTGTGCCTTGGTGCTGGTGGTGCGTTCGGTGCGGCTCTCCTTATAGCGGTTCACAGCGTCGGTCATGCACTGGTCGGCCTGTATTATCGGGTCGGCTATCACCTTATAGAACTCCTCTATCATGTGCTTGCCAGCGCCGGGATCGCCGATGATGAATATGCAGTAGTTCAGACGGCGCACTATCTTGGGGTCGAACCAGAAGTGGTACCACGCACGCGTCATCAGTGTGCCGAACAGCGCACCCGACGAGAAGAGTACTGCGGGCAGTTTATGTGGATGTAGGTTAACAAACAGCTCCTTCATACAGGGGTAGTACTCGGCCATCTCCTTCAGTTCCTCGGCCCACTTGTCCAACGGCAGTTGGTCGTAGATGTCGACCTCTCCCGCCCTCCCCGAGGGGGAGGAGGTACTGCCATCGACCACTGCCTGCATCTCTTTTGATATCTTGGGCAGCCAGGGCTTGCCTTGTTTGGCAGCTAGGCTCTCCTGTGCCTTCAGGTAGTTTGATGCATCCGATACTGTGCGCTCTACGTCCTCGCCACGTTCCTTGATGATAGCCTGTACCCAGGGCTGCGTTTTCAGCACTGCCAGCACACGGCTCTGGTCGCGGTCAAGCATGATGAGCAGGTCGCGTGCCAGCAATATGCTCGAATCGTGGCGCGACACGCCCTCAACACTGAATCGCTGCTGGCTCCACTTATCCACAATCTCCATAATCGCTACACCCTTGTAAAGAAGACTCTCCCCCGGCCCCTCCCTGTGAGGGAGGGGAGTAGATACTTCTGCTGCTTGCTCACCGTTGGCTTCCTGTCCTAGAGTGTAACCGCTCCCCTCACTCACAGGGAGGGGCTGGGGGTGGGTCTCCCCACTATGACCGTCTCGATATAGAGCGTCAAATCGCGCAGAAAATGCTTCATCTTCATACGTAAACAGTTTTTCTTCGTTAATGTAAATTATGTCATCAGCAGTGGTCATAAAAGCCCCCCTGCTACCGTCCTTGCCCGAAGAGTCCAGGGGCAGTCCCAACTTGGCCGAAAGGTCGTTTTGATTGTCTATCAGGTTCCCGATAGATGGATCGGCGGTGAACACCGGCTTCAGTCCGTGACCAGATGGAGTAACAAATACCATCACTATTCGTGCCTTGTCTACGGGCGACAGACGCTCGTAGGCATCGGCCCATAGTTGTCGCACGTCACCCTCCAGATGATCGTAGTCGGCCACTACCAGTCCGTTCAGGTGTACGTGGCTCTGTGTGCGCCACATTGCCCGTTCGGTCCATGTCTCGCCCGTACGCTTGTTCTCCTGCTTCTTTTCCGATTCCTCGAATGTGCCCACGAATATCATTAGTGCCAACTGCTTCTTCTTCTTGTTGTAGGTCTTCTCGTCGCCGCTCTCCAGTGCCTGGCGTGCTTCGCTCACTAGCTTTGCTGTTTGCGGTGCCTTGCAGTAGGCCCAGAACACCTCGGGTGTAATCAGTCGCGTTCTCGAGTCAGTAAGTTGTTGTTGATAACTAAACATTTGTCTATCTCACTTGTTTGTTGATACAGTCTCTGTCGTAATTCCTTGAGAGTGTTTACCTCGAACTTTTGATAGATGGTTACGAGGCGTGAGGTCTGTTCAAATAAAATCTTCAGGTGCTGCCTGTTCAGTAGCATCTTGCCGTCGGGTGGGGTAGGTGGCACGGCGGCCACCTGCTTTCGGCGTTGCTTTTTCAGCTTCTTCATGTCTTCGATGATTTCTAAATACTCTAGTGTCATTTCGCATTGTGAGGTTTGCCTGTAACTTCTGCGATTTCGCGCGATGTGATGCGTTGTGCATCCATCGCCATTGAAAATGAATGATTCTGTTTCATATAAGTATAAAATTGGTTATAAGAAAAAATCTGTATCATCCGTAGGTCTATATTGTATCAATAAGCAAAGAACACTTGCAACTGGATTGCGAGTGCAAAAGTAGAGTCCAATTATCCAACTGCCAAATCTTTTTTTAGCAGCAGCCAGTTGGTTGGACTCCGAATCACGCAGAAATGCCAGTGTTTATCGCAGTATCAGAAAAATCAAAAAAATAGCTTCCCCCAAGTCGGGAGAAGCCAATTGGACTGAATTGGCATGCGGTTAATTGGAGCCCCCCCTGCTTTCGGATTAGCGAAGCAGGGGGGGGGACTTAATTGGCTAGGCGCCTACGCAACTGGCGGCTCCCAGTGCAGTCAGGATGGCCGATGCCACAGATGCAATGATCTGTACGATAAACTTTAGTGTCTCTTTCTTACTCATAGTGCATTAAATTTAAGGTTAATAATGTTGCCAAAAACTTAGTCGGTGCTGATGCCACCGCTGCCACCGGTGCTTCCGCCGCCACTCTGGCTTCCGCTGCCTGACTCGTCCTCTAGCGAGCCGGCGAAGGTCTCGGCATTTACAAACTCAGCCTTCTTGATGAACTCGCGACTAGAGATGTCGGTCTCGGTGGTAGAATCGGGCAGGAATCGGATGTGGAGACCCTTCAGATTCTTCTGAGGCAGAAACTTGTCCTTGCTCTCGGCACCGCCCTCAGTGTTTTCGAGGGTAGTGAAGAAGATGCCCAGACCGTCGATCTTAACGCGCTTAGAATTGAGCAGCATCTCGAGCAGACAGCTGCGGAACTTCTCGAGCACTCCAAACACCACGTCGGGGGTGTAGACAGAGCCGTGCTCGCTGATGTGGTTTGCCAACTTGCGGGTGTTCAAGGTCTCGATGGTCTTCTGACGGGCAAACCACTTGCCGTTGACCTTAGAGTTCTTCACCTTGTTCTGTTTCAACAGATAAAATACCTTTGCCATAAATGATATGTGTATTAATTAGACTTAAGTGCGACTGGCTACATCGGGCAGCCGCTTCCCGTGCGTGTGCTTTCACTGCTTCTTTATTGCGAGTACAAAGGTACAACTTTTTTCTGAAACTACCAAATATTTAGGCAATTATTTTATGGTAAAATATAAAATTTTATCATTATAGTTATATGGGCGAAGAAGCGTAACTTTTGGCGGTCAGAAGTTGTGCTTTTGAGTCACGGAAGTTACGTTTCCGTTCTGGGGCGAATCGGGGCGAATTATTCATCTATTCATTTATTCACATAGACAGGAAGGTTTTGAGTTTTCCTTGACAAGAGTTTTGTATTATATATTATATTATAATATAATATATAATATAGTATTAATATACTACTACATCACTCTATAGCTGGTTTTGAGCATAAATCTTCCTGTCTATGTGAATAAATGAATAGTTGAATAGATTTTTTGTCTCAAATATTTGCGTGATTGGTATAAATTTAGTATCTTTGCGCTCGAAAAATTTAATTAAGTAAATATAAAAAAAAATCAAAGAGAATGACTAAAGAATGTGATTTAAGTCTCGATGAGCTATATGCCCAACTGACTGACGTACTGGAGAAATTCCAGAACCTTGTTTCTAGTGTCAATCCTGAAATGCTGAATATGTTTCAGGCTAGTATGGCCGAGATACTCAGCATTGCTAAGGCCACCCAAATGGCATTAAACTCGGGTGGACAGATAGATCCCGTGAAATTGTATAACGAGATTAGTCCTATATTCACCGATCCAAGCGTATTCAGCAACTATCAGGAAAAGAAGAGAAAAATAAGAAAGGTAAACGTTGTTGGTTTGAAATACATCCGTGCCGATGCTATTATCAAAGCGCTTAAGAGTGATGTTATGAGGTACGATACAACTACGCGTGTACAAGAAGTAGAAGATGTGCGCGATGATAGAATCATACCCTTCCTGTCGAGCAAGGTAGATTGGAACGATGCCATTAAAGAAGAGATGGCCAAGTTGAAGAGACATCTGATTATCGAACAAGACATAATACTAATCGACCGTACTATGTTCGGCCCATACGCCATCGAACACATGGGACAGTTCTCTATGGATGATAAGAAAGCTATCTTCGAGTTAGAGACTACGCTCGACCTGATAAACAAGGATATGGTGGCGCAGAATCCCAAGTTGAAGGCCATCGTCAACAAGTATCGCCCGCAGTCCAAGGACCCCAACGACTTTGCTCTAGGATTAAAAATTAAGAAGATTCTGAAGAGCTCTGATGTGACCGACCTGATAACCGACAGGCAGAAATACACCGACCAGTGGCTGGATAAGTTTGTCGACGACCTGTTGGCATCGGAGAAGGGCAAGAGCATTATCGTGGACTGGAGCAATAGCAGGAAGCGCAACAAGATACCGGCCCTAGTGGCAGGCCCACTGGTAAAGGCTGGTGTGTTCGGCTGTAGCAACCCCGAACTGGCTCGCGCCATCAGCAAGTGTCACGACATCAAGATAAAGATCAATAGCTACGCCACCTACTTGGGCAAGACAGAAGAAATGCCCTATCTGGACTGGGTACTGGATTACGTAAAATCCCATTAAGTACGCCCCCCTGCTTCGCTAGTCTGAAGCAGGGGGCGTTAACTATTTAAATCTAATGTCGTATTATGTTTGTAGGACTATCTGCTCATCCTCCATCGAGCTACGCCCTTCTATAGAAATTCATTGCAGTATTGCAAGCAATAAGGCAGTTATTTCCTTATTACTTCAATCAAGTCGAAGTACATGTATCGTGTTTTTAATGGTAAGTTCATTCTTGAACTGACAGCCTCCTGTTCCTCGTCCTTAAACAGATAGACGAATCCGTTCTTTTTGTAGTAGTTCAGCGTACGGGAATTATTGAGTGCATCCACAGCCAAGTAGCGAACTGCGGCCTTGTTGTCAGGCTCTACAAACCAGAACTTCAGAATCTGCATCAGTTCTGTACCTATGCCATTGTTTGCGAACTGAATGTCAACGCCAAGCCTGCCGATCAGCACGGCAGGGTATCTGCGCATTCGCTTTTCCTTGGGGATTTCTTTCAGAAACTTTTTCTTTTGAGAGTTAGGTAGCAGGTCAACGCGGATAGTATCGTTCGACAATGAGAAAGCACAGACTATTGTCTGCGGGTCATCTTTCAGCACAAAACAATAAGTCTTGCCATACATCTGGTCGGCCCATAATGGTGAGTCTTTCAGAAAATATTCGTCGAGATCGTCATACCCACAAGAAAACGGCTTACACGTTGCAATTAGTTCACGTGTAAGCAGTCTGAATGTACATTTGTCGGCAAGGAATCCCATTGTTTAGTAGAGCTGTGCTGTTGACATAATCTTATCGAAGTCCTCGCGCGACATTTCCAATTCCACAGTGTGCGCATTGCGTTCTGCTGCCTCAGCAGCTTCCACAAAACGAACTGCATCGTCACCTGTTACTACAGGTATTGGTCTGATTGGTGTTGCCATACTCTTAACTCCTTTTCTATTAAATTCGTTGCAAAATTACGATTTTTCTTCCAAGCCTCCAAATAATACACGAAAATTGTATGTTTTTTCGGAGCATTTTGTGCGTTACCGTCAATTTGGGTATTATCCTTTCTATTTTTAGGAGAAGCAGGAGTATTACGACAAATTGGAAAACACGGTCAATTACACCATCGACGTAGAACTTACCAAATATCGGAGTTTAGATGTAGGTTATACCCGACAAGTAAAAGCTCAGTTGGCATCAGCTGGACACAAAGTAGAATACGCAGGCTACAAGAAGGGCGACTTCCGTATTGATGGCAATATTGTAATCGAGGTAGGCGGCCAAGAGAAAGGGTTCAGCCAGGTGGCCGGTCAAGAGAACGCCTATGTAGCAGCTGATAATATCGAATCCGCCTTTATGAGGAAGATTCCACTCTGGGTCTTCGGATTCTTATACTAAACCTTACAGCCCATGTCAATCGTGCCAATGTTAACGTGTCGTCAGACCGGCAAGCTTGAAACGTTGAAGAAGTAACATTTATCACAGTATCTGTGCGTTTGCTAACGACTTTGACAACCTCGGAGGTGGCTACATCCTTGTGGGCGTGGAAAGGAATCTTCGTCTTGGAGACTTTTTGAAGGAATTGGATCTGCCAGAAGACCGCTCTACAGGTGTACGCACAGGGTGCTTGAGCTTGCAGCTATAGATTTTGAAATATTATAGTTTAGGATGTAATAATTTGTGGCTTTTGCATACTATATCAATAAAAAGTAGTATCTTTGCATTTAAAAAAAGTAAAGTATGAAAGAAGATCAGAAGATTGTTATTTATCAGACGGAGGACAGACAGTCACAGATTGATGTCCGTGTGGAGGAGAAAGCTTGTGTTGTAAGAAAAATAATGTAAGAAAGTTAACTTTAATAAATTTACAATGTGCCAAACAGATCAAAAGATTTCTTTGAAATCTATTAAGGATTTTGAATCACTAGATGTGCAATTCTATATTCCGAACTACCAACGTGGATATCGGTGGAAAAGCAAACAAGTGAATCAACTTATTGATGATATAGAAGCATTTACTCCAACAGAAAATAATCCTTTTTATTTTCTGCAAGCTTTAGCTGTAGCTAAGGATGAGGTTAACAACAGAGTTAATGTTGTGGATGGACAACAACGATTAACGACATTAAAACTTATTCTTGGTGACTCTAACAATAGCATCCATATTTCATATGCGCGAGAGGCTGATAAAGCATTGGATAGATATTTTAAGGATAATGCTCTCTCAATAATTGAGAACAAACTTGGAATGTCATCGTCTTCCAGAAGGTTAATGTTTTGCGACAAACTAAGAAAATGTTGCAGATTCCTTTATTATGAAGTTAGTCAGGATAAAGAACTTTCTACCTTTGATGAACTTAATAGTGGAAAAATACCTGTAAAAGATTCGGAATTGGTAAAGTGTGTAATGCTCACACTGAGTGATGACGAATCATCCATTTATACAAATGCCAGGGCAAAAGAATGGGATGAGATGGAGCGTATGCTCAATAATAACGATTTTTTTTCTTTCATAACACCAAAAAATGCATGGAGAGAAAATGATCGAATGACTATTTTGCTTAGATATGCCGGAATTAAACCAACAGATAGTGAGGTTGAAGAAGAGGTATTCCCATTTCTTTCACAAGTTCAAGAACTATTGAAAGTCAAATCTCGCAAAACTATTTGGAAATCTATTTGTGCTGCTTATTATCGCCTTTTAGAGTGGTTCAATGATCCTCTTATGTATCATGCGTTAGGAGTTGTGGTTCATAGAAGAGGAAACAGGGAGGTTTTCTCAATAGTTGCAGGGAATGATATTATTTCAAAAATCGATAAAATAGCTAATTATATGCCCAATAAAGAAAAAAATGATTATAACAACTGGGGTGAACCATTGTTTAATTATTTATTATTGAGTAATGTTGCTTTTTGTTGGAAGCGTTGGCCTTTTCGATATAGTTTTTCGGTTCTACTGGATTTAGTGTGAGTTAACTTAACGAATTTAACATTAGATTGTCTCTATGCAAGACAAGTCCACCATGGAAGAACAGTATGGCGGTTCTG
>ONYZ01000046.1 GCA_900322175.1 uncultured Prevotella sp. | reverse complement strand
CGACTGCCGAGGAGGTAAAGACCGGACTGATCAGCACCCGCCGAATAATCTTCACCCCAGCGGTTGACCTGAAGGATGAGTTGGCGAATACCGCCATCCTGATTACCTGCTACGACCGCAATGGCAAGGAGGTGAAGCGAGTGACCAGCACCGACCCAGGAACCGTAGAGGATCCCGAGAACGGCAATCAAGGCGGCAACGGCGGAAATCCCATCAGCACCGACTAGACCACAGGGGCAAGGGGCTAGCGCCCCACCCCAATTTAAAAATGTAAGAATTATAAAAATGTAAGACCATGAGCAAGAAGGAAACCATTAAATTCGCAGTTCAACTTATCGCATCGATAGCATCGGCGATACTGACAGCACTGGGCGCAACATCGTGCGTAGGAGTATAGCCCCTTCGGGGACTTGCAAAAAAGCAGAAACCGTCAACAATTGTTTGGCGGTTTCGTTTTTTATTCGTAACTTTACAGCCGAAAACCTAAAAACATAAGATTATGAGCGAGAAGTACAGACTATCAATCTTGACGACTACACCCAGACCGGCGAGGGCGGCACGGCTCTTACCTATACTAAAAAAGACGGTCTATCGTTGGCAAAACTATATAAAAACGGATTCGAGGCCGACAGGGCCAAGGCCGAATTTCTTACCGCCCGCACTGTGTATGATTTGGGCATCCCATCGCCCAAGCCCTACCGACTGATTACCGATGGCGAAAGAAGCGGAGCTGAGTACGAACTGATTAAGAACAAGCGCTCGTACACACGTATCATCTCGCAAGAGCCTGAGCGTCTGGAGGAAATATCTCTTAAATTTGCACGCATGGCCAAGGCGTTGCATGATACAAATGCCGACACTACGCTGCTAGGCTCATACAAGCAGAGGATAGAGCGATTCTATCATGAGAAGAATCAAGTGCCTGAGGATTACAAACAGCTGGCATTGAAGTTCCTGGACAACGTGCCCGACACGCCACGCTGCGTTCACGGCGACTTGCACATAGGCAACATCATCACCGACGGCGAGCGCGACCTCTGGATCGACGTTGGCGAATTTGCATACGGTGCTCCTGAGTGGGACTTGGCGCTGCTGTGGACCATGTGTCACAACATGCCTGATGAGCGTGTACAGCACATTTTCCATATCACACACGAGCAGATGAAAGCCCACTGGGACATCTTCTTCCCAGCCTATCTCGGCACGTCCTCACCGCAAGCCATCGAAAAGGCCGCGCATCATCTCCTGCCCTACTACGCCACCAAGGTGCCCTATATATTCGACATGGTATTCAGCGCTCCCATGCCCGATGCCGCCCTGCAGAGAATCGTAAAACTGTTTTAAAATCGCCTACAAGATGCAAGATGCCAGGTACCTGTCCCCTGGCATCGGCATCGTTACTTTTTAAGCAGGGAGGCGACGTAGAGGATTACTACGGCGCCTACGATGGCGGTGCCGAGTTGACCAAGTAGGCCACCCCACTGTATGCCTAGCTGACCGAACAGCCAGCCGCCCAGAGCGCCACCAAACAAACCTAGCAGCAGATTCATAATGAATCCAAAGCCACCACCTTTC
Organism: uncultured Prevotella sp.; assembly: GCA_900322175.1. Classification (GTDB taxonomy): domain Bacteria; phylum Bacteroidota; class Bacteroidia; order Bacteroidales; family Bacteroidaceae; genus Prevotella. The sequence continues at coordinate 28,349 of ONYZ01000046.1, read as the reverse complement.
ATCAACTTTCCTGCACAGAAACCTGCCAGACATCCAATAATGATTGAACCAATAATACCCATAGTTTTAATATTGTATTTTTACGTGATTAATTATTTTTCAGCCGCAAAGATATAATTTTTTTGGTAAACACACAAAAAAATACTAAAATATTTGGAAGATATTAAAATATATACTTATCTTTGCAGCCGAAATCAATAACTAATTAATTTTTTAAGTGTAGAATCATGAAAAAACTGATATTATCTATTATTGCACTGTGCTGGGGAGTGGCTGGCTGGGCTACCGACTTTGACGGGATGTACCAGTCGCAAGGTGGCGAACTGATGTTTCACTTTACCGGCGACAGTCTGTATGTGGACATGGCTCAGAGTCAGCGTACGGTGTCGGCCTTTAAGTTGGTTAAGTCTTCGCACAGCAACGCTACGACAACGTATAATGCCTACGAGACGTTTGTAAAGAATGGCAACATTACGTATCGCGAAGTGCTGATACGTGTGACCCGCCTGGAGGATCAGCGATACCTGCTGGAATACTTCGGCAAAGACAAGGACCGCGACTACAATACTGCCGAACGCTATCACTTGAAGAAACTGGAATAAACAAGCTTGGTGAGAGACCTGCACAGGCCCCTCACCAATGAATGATCAAATAATAACTAAAAAACTAACGTACCTATTTATGGTTTCTACACTATGTATCCTTGCGGAGATTACTTGTTCAGACCACGATTGTTGAGTGTGGCGTTGAGAAGAACAAGATATTTACGCATCTGCTCGTCGTTGAGCACGTAACGCATCCACTTTACATCGTTCTCAATGGCACGCTTAACCATTGTCTCGCGATCGGCCTCGCCATACTGAGCGGCAAAACTCATCTCGGCTGCAAACGTGTGGTGAATGTTCTCAACTACTTCTTTCTGATCATCGGCCAGATTCAGCGCGATAGAAAGCTTATTCATATTGATATTCATGTCATAAGCTGCTACGTTGCTTACTGTGTTCGAAGTCTCTTCTGCTGCAAATGCTGTTGCGAAACCAAGCACTGCTACGATTGTCAAAATCATCTTTTTCATCTTTTTACCCTTTCTTTAATTTTACTCAGTCGAACCTTGCGGTCGGCCTACGTTAAACATTTGTTATCCAGCGGGCTTTTATACCCGTTTTATTTCTTTTGACGATGCAAAGGTACGACGATTTTTGCTACTACGCAAACATTTACGTAGTTTTGTGTACGCACACACTCCTTTTGTTGACGCACATCAAAAATAAAAACCCAAAAAAACAAGTTATACATGATATTTAGTGATGAAAAAGACCTAACTTTGCAGCATGATATATAATATAGACAATAACAACGTACTGGCCTTCTCGACTGAGAGAGGTTTTGTAGACAAGGATATGCCCTACGACGGGTTTAATATCACATATTATACTGACGATAACCCTGAGCACATAGCCCAGTGCCGATACGACCTGAGACAGATGCTGGAGGTGGCCGACGACCATCTGATACTGCCACGACAGGTGCACGATACGTGCGTAGCCGAGGTGACTGCACAGAACGTGGGTGATAAGTTTGAGGGTATCGACGCACTCATCACTACCCTGCCCCGCACTTGCATCGGTGTATCGACTGCCGACTGCGTGCCTATACTTATATATGGTACTCGCACGCGCGCGATAGCGGCAGCTCATGCTGGATGGCGAGGCACGGTGCAGCGTATCGGCCGCAAGACTATCCAGGCTATGGTTGACAGCTACGCATCGATCCCGGCGGATATGAAGGTGGTGATAGGTCCGAGCATAGGTCCGGATGCTTTCGAGGTGGGCGACGAGGTGTATGACGCTTTTGACCAGGCTGATTTCGACATGAGCCGCATAGCGTTTAAGCGCAACGGCAAGTGGCACATCGACCTGTGGCAGGCCAACGCCATCGATATAGAGGCGGCTGGAGTGCCCCACGATGCCATAGAGATAGCTGGCGTATGCACTTATCAGGAGTACGACAGATTTTTCTCGGCCCGTAGACTCGGGATAAAAAGTGGCAGAATTTATACAGGAATCATGATAAAATGAAAGTAAATCGCCAAAAATCCTTTCAGATATTTGGCGGTTTGGCGGAAAACACTTACCTTTGCAGCGCCGGTGGATGAAGCCCTGCTTGTTTAAGGGTACCGCTATAGGCAAGATAAATTGCATAGGAATATGAAAGTATTGAAATTCGGCGGAACGTCCGTAGGTTCCGTAAAAAGCATTCTTAGCTTGAAAAAAATCGTTGAGGCAGAGGCTCGGACGCAACCTGTCGTAGTAGTAGTAAGTGCGCTGGGCGGTATCACAGACAAGTTGATTTCAACCTCGCAAATGGCCCTGAAGGGTGATGATAAGTGGCGCGAAGAATTCGACGCGATTGTGACCAGGCATCACCAAATGATTGACACTATCATCACTGATGACAAAAAACGTGTAGACTTGTTCAACAAGGTGGATCAGCTGTTCGACCAGTTGAAGAGTATCTATTATGGTGTATTCCTGATACACGACCTGTCAAAGAAAACAGAAGATGCAATAGTAAGCTACGGTGAGCGACTGTCGTCGAACATCGTGGCCACACTGATAAAAGGCGGCCGACGTATGAACAGCCGCGACTTCATCCGCACGGAGAAGAAGAACGGTAAGCACCGACTGGCTGCCGAACTGACCAATCTGCTGGTTCGCGAGGCATTCAAGGATATGCCCGACGTAGCTGTGGTACCTGGATTCATCAGCCGAGACAAGGACACCAGCGAGACAACCAATCTGGGTCGTGGCGGTAGCGACTATACTGCTGCCATCATTGCCGCAGCGCTGGATGCTGAGGTGCTGGAGATATGGACGGATGTGGACGGATTTATGACGGCCGACCCACGTGTGATCAAGACGGCTTATACCATCAACGAACTTAGTTACGTAGAGGCAATGGAGCTGTGTAACTTTGGTGCAAAGGTGATATATCCGCCGACGATCTATCCCGTATGTGTAAAAAATATCCCCATCAAGGTTAAGAACACATTCAACCCTGAACACCCGGGCACATTGATTAAGGACCACATAGAGAACGACCAGAAGCCTATCAAGGGTATCAGCAGTATCAAGGGTACCACGCTGATAACGGTAACGGGTCTGTCGATGGTGGGTGTGATCGGTGTAAACCGCCGAATCTTTACTACCTTGGCCAACAAGGGTATCTCGGTATTCATGGTATCGCAGGCTTCGTCAGAGAACTCTACCAGTATCGGTGTGCGCGACGAGGATGCCAACGACGCTGTAGAGGTGCTGAACGCTGAGTTTGCCAAGGAGATAGAGACGGGAGCGATGTTCCCTATGCACGCCGAAAGCGGACTGGCCACTATCGCTATCGTGGGCGAAAACATGAAGCATACTCCGGGTATTGCGGGTAAGCTGTTCGGTACGCTGGGCCGTAGCGGTATCAGCGTGATAGCTTGCGCTCAGGGGGCATCGGAGACTAACATATCATTCGTAGTAGACGGACGATTCCTGCGCAAATCGCTGAACGTGCTGCATGATTCGTTCTTCCTGTCGGAATACAAGGTGCTCAACTTATTTATCTGCGGTGTGGGTACCGTAGGCGGCAAGCTGATAGAGCAAATCCGCAGTCAGTACGAGACGCTGATGCAGCGTAACGGACTGAAACTGAACGTGGTAGGTATCGCTTCATCAAAGGCTGGTATCTACGACCGCGACGGTATAGATCTGGACAACTATCGCGAACAGCTGAAAGCACCCGAGGCTCAGGGTAAGAGTCTGAAGGACGAGGTGCTGGGAATGAACATCTTTAACTCTGTGTTTGTGGACTGTACTGCGAGCAAGGATATAGCATCACTGTATCAGACATTCCTGGAGCACAACATCAGCGTGATAGCTGCCAACAAGATAGCGGCATCGAGCGATTACGAAAACTATATGCGACTGAAAAAGACGGCCCGCAATCGCGGCGTGTGGTTCCGCTATGAGACCAACGTGGGCGCCGGACTGCCTATCATCGGTACTATCAACGACCTGAGAAACTCGGGCGATAAGATACTGAAAATCGAAGCTGTGCTTAGCGGCACGCTCAACTTTATATTCAACGAGATAGCTGCCGACGTGCCTTTCTCGGAGACTGTTCGCAGAGCCAAGGAGCAGGGCTACAGCGAGCCCGATCCTCGTATCGACCTGAGCGGAACGGATGTTATCCGCAAACTGGTGATTCTGACCCGCGAGGCTGGTTACCAGGTGGAGCAGGTGGATGTGGAGAAGAATCTGTTTGTGCCCAACGAGTACTTTGAGGGCAGCGTAGATGACTTCTGGAAGAAGTTGCCGCAACTGGATGCTGACTTTGAGGCCCGCCGCAAAAAGCTGGAGGCTGACGGTAAGCGTTGGCGATTTGTAGCTACGATGGAGGATGGCAAAACTAATGTGGCGCTGAAGGAGGTTGACGATAATCACCCGTTCTACCGTCTGGAGGGAAGCAACAATATAGTGCTGCTAACCACCGAGCGATACAAGGAGTACCCAATGCTAATCCAAGGCTACGGCGCCGGAGCCAGCGTTACTGCAGCAGGAGTCTTCGCGAATATCATGTCAATCGCTAATATCTAGCGATTGACAATGTAAAAATGATAAAATTATAAATAAAGTGAAACACATAATTATTTTGGGAGATGGAATGGCGGATTTGCCCGTTGAGAGATTAGGGGGGAAGACGCTACTACAATATGCGGCGAAGCCGATGATGGACCAGTTGGCTAAGGAGGGACGATGCGGACGACTGATAACGGTGCCCGAGGGATTTCCTCCTGGTAGCGAGGTGGCTAATACGGCGATTCTGGGATATGACCTGAACAAGGTGTATGAGGGTCGCGGACCACTTGAGGCTGCATCTATCGGCTACGAAATGGCCGACGACGATCTGGCTCTGCGCTGCAATATCATCAATCTGCAGGATGGCAAGATTATCACTCACAACGGCGGAAACCTGGAGACAGAAGATGCTCGAGTGCTGATAGACTATCTGAACGAGACACTAGCTAAGCCCATCAACGAGAGCAAGGGCTACGAGATGGTGAAGTTTATCACCGGCATACAATATCGACATCTGCTGGTAATCAAAGGCGGCAACAAGCACATCGAATGTGCCCCACCCCATGATCATCCTAACGAGGAATGGAGACCGCTGTTAGTAAAACCAACAGAAGTTAGAGGTGAGATGTCAGATGTAAGAGGAATGTCGCCACAGGAGACTGCCGGCCTGCTGAACGAGCTGATACTGAAGTCACAGGAGTTGCTGGCTGAGCACCCATTCAATAAGGCTCGTGCGGCCCGAGGTGAGCGACAGGCTAACAGCATCTGGCCTTGGAGCGGCGGCTATCGCCCATCGATGGAGACACTGATGCAGCAATATCCGGAGATAAAATCAGGTACGGTTATCTCTGCCGTTGACCTGATTCGCGGCATAGGTCACTACGCCGGACTGAAGATAGTAGAGGTGGAAGGGGCTACAGGACTGGCCGATACCAACTATGAGGGTAAGGCGCAAGCTGCCATCGAGGCGCTGCAGAATGACGACTTTGTGTTTGTACACGTAGAGGCAAGCGACGAAGCCGGACACGATGGTGACCTGGAGCTGAAGCTGAAAACTATCGAGTATCTGGACCAGCGACTCATCAAGCCCATCTACGAGCACATAATGCAAATGGACGAGCCTGTCTGTATGGCAGTACTGCCCGACCATCTGACTCCAGTAGAGATGCGAATACACGTAGGACAGCCTGTACCGCTCCTAATTTGGCACAAAGACATCGTTCCAGACGAGGTTCAGCAATACGACGAAGTAAGCTGTGTATCAGGAAGTTACGGACTGCTGAAGCTTAACGAATTCATGAATGAATTCATGAAGCTTCAATGATAAAATGTAAAAATGAGATAATTGTTACATTATTAAATTTTTAAATTGATACATATGAAGTACTATAGCACCAACGGCAAGGCTCCTATTGCCGACCTGCACAAAGCAGTAGTTAAGGGACTGGCTGAGGATCGCGGACTGTATATGCCCGAGCGTATCAACAAGTTGCCCCAGGATTTTTTTAACAACATCGAGAAGATGAGTTTTCAGGAGATAGCCTACACCGTAGCCAGCTCTTTCTTTGGCGAGGATGTAGATCCTGATGCTCTGCACGATATTGTTTACGACACACTGCAGTTTGACTGTCCTGTGGTGAACGTAAAAGATAATATCTACACACTGGAACTATTCCACGGACCAACGCTGGCATTTAAGGATGTAGGCGCTAGATTTATGGCCCGCCTGCTACAGTACTTTATCAAGCAGGAAAGGCCACGGGTAGGCGAACGTAGTTCGGGAATGAACAAACACAAGGAGGTGAACGTGTTGGTGGCTACATCGGGTGATACTGGGTCGGCTGTCGCCAACGGATTCCTTGGTGTAGACGGCATTCATGTATATGTGCTCTATCCCAAGGGCAAGGTAAGCCCCATCCAGGAGTGCCAGTTTACCACTCTGGGCAAGAACATCACCGCTATAGAGGTTGACGGTGTGTTCGACGACTGTCAGGCGCTGGTAAAGAACGCATTTATGGATGCCGAACTGAACGAGCACATGAAACTGACATCGGCCAACTCGATAAACGTAGCCCGTTTCCTGCCCCAGGCATTCTACTACTTCAATGCCTATGCCCGCATGAAGGAGAAGCTAAGCAATCATACCTCTAACCTCGTAATGTGTGTGCCATCAGGCAACTTCGGTAATATCTGCGCTGCTCTGTTCGGTCACGAGATGGGACTGCCTATCAAGCGTTTCATCGCTGCCAACAATGCCAACGACATCTTCTACAAGTATCTGCAGACAGGCAAGTATGAGCCGAAACCATCTAAGCAGACTCTGGCCAACGCAATGGATGTGGGAGATCCATCAAACTTTGCCCGTATCTACGACCTGTACGGCAAGAGTCACGAGAAGATCACATCGATCATCAGCGGTGCTACATACACCGACGAGGATATCAAGCAGACCATGCGCGAGTGCTACGAGGCCAGCGGATACATTCTGGACCCACACGGAGCATGCGGCTATCAGGCTCTGAAAGACGGACTGAAGGACGCCGAGGTAGGTGTGTTCTGCGAGACAGCTCACCCAGCTAAATTCAAGGAGAAGGTCGACGAAATTCTGGGTATCGACGTAGAGATACCTGAGCGCTTGGAAGCATTCATGCGCGGCCAGAAACAAAGCGTAGCAATGACAAAAGACTTTGCAGATTTCAAAACCTATCTGATGAAGCAATAACCTACGGATCAATTTTTTGCCTACGGTAAAACAAAAGATTATAGCGAGTCGAGGCGGTCGGAGTATAATTCTCTGGCCGCTTCGCCTATTTCATCGTCGGTCATATCAACCTTAGGGTGCATGATAATCTCATCAAGATTGATACCTATACGGTCCATATTCTGATTGGTATAAGTGAGTTGGGCACCAAACAGACAGATGGTCCACGATATCTGTAACCAAAGCATAAACAGAGGCAGAGCGGCAAACGATCCGTAGATGGCGTTATAGCCAGTAACCCAAATCTGCGAGTGGATATAAAACAGCTGTAGCAACTGCATGGCTACACCCGCCAATATGCCCGGCACAATAGCACTCTTGAACTTCACATCGGTATTAGGCATATAGACGTAAAGCAATACAAAGAGTAACGACAGCAGCAGATAAGGCGAGAAATCAAGCAGACTACTGACAGCAGGCCCAAGCAGCACCAGTCCCTCCATGTGTTTGGCTATGGTAGCCATAAAGATAGAAAGACCCATAGACACCACAATGATGATGGGGAAAAGGAAGAACATAGCCAGATAGTTGGTGAGCGATCGCATGATAGGTCGCGAATTGTTGACCTGCCATATCTGATTGAAAGTCTCCTCGACATTGTTTACCAGCATAAGCACGGTGTAAAGCATGAATATCAAACCCACTCCCAGGAAGATACCACTCTGAGTATGGATAAGATAACTGTTGACAAAGTCGGTCAGGATATCGGCCACCTGAGGCTGCGACGACAAAGCATCGCGAAACCATATCTCTATATACTTATTATAACCAAAGCCTCGGGCAATGGCGAAGATTACGGCCAGAATGGGAACTATGGCCAGAAGTGATGAATAAGTAAGAGCCGACGCCTGAGTCATCACTCGTTTTGCAGTAAAGAAACGAATGGTGAGCTCAAGAGTGCGATATATCCGGTTTAATTTCATAATTTCAATAAAAAAAGCACTGCACCTATAAGCCGGGTTCTGTACCATGCAAGCATGGTGTTTGTCATTTATCTAGTCCACGAGTCACCCCGTGGCTCAAGCGTTCTACCCTCCACCGTATTACTCGGGCGGGCAACCCTCAGACGATGGTATACATGAACTTGCAGCCCCCAGTCGGCACAGCCCAACGATCACCCGCTGGCTGGTGGTCTCTTACACCACCTTCTCACCCTTACCCCAAATGAGGCGGTAATTTTCTTCTGCCGGCACCTATTGTCACCAATAGCTTCTACTTTCGGAAGTGGAGTGCCCAATGCTGCCCGGACTTTCCTCTCGCGCGACCTTTCAGAAGCGCCAGCGACAAACCGTTGCAGTGCGTTTTCTGGGTGCAAAGTTAAGGATTTTTTCGCAAAATCATGCAGAAACTGCATAAAATTATTACCTTAATTACATATATGCAACTAAAAACGTAATTAATACTTAAATTTGTCAGTATTTTAAGATTTGAAGTGTTAAACGCAAATGCCCGTTAAGCATTGGGGGATAATTGTTAAATTGGGACAAATATTAGCGACAAATTGTCAGTATTCCAAATAATGCACTTATTTTTGCACCATCAAAACATGAAAGGAAACATTATTGTGAAATTTAAAAACTTAAAAAAATGAATGAGAATATGAAAAAGATCGTAAATGTGGCAACTCCAGCTGTATGCGCAGTTGCTTTGATTCTTTCGGTAGCAGCTATCACCAAGACTAACGCAGCTACTGCACCCGCTCCCATCGTTGCATCAACCACAGCTGCACCAGCTGGTCAGCCGGTTGACCTTACCTACGCCGCAGAAAAGGCTCTGCCATCAGTGGTCTACATCAAGTCGGTTCAGAACTCTAAGGTTCAGACCGTAGAATATAGCGACCCGTTCGAGGATTTCTTCAGCGATCCCTTCGGCGGTTTCTTCGGTCGCGGGCAGAGTCAGGGCAATGGCGGGCGCCGTCAGCGTCAGGTTCAAACTCCTAAGCGTGCTGCCGCTGGCTCGGGCGTTATCATCTCGGCTGACGGTTATATCGTAACCAACAACCACGTGGTGGATGGTGCCGACGAACTGACAGTTAGTCTGAACGAGGGTTCAAAGGAGTATTCGGCTCGCGTGATCGGTGCCGACAAGACTACCGACCTGGCTCTTATCAAAATCGACGCCAAGAATCTGCCCGCTATCACTATCGCCAACAGCGATAACGTAAAGGTAGGCGAATGGGTGTTGGCAGTAGGTAACCCACTCGGTCTGAACAACACCGTAACTGCTGGTATCATCTCGGCTAAGGCCCGCACACTGGGCGCCAACGGCGTTGAGAGCTTTATCCAGACCGATGCTGCTATCAATCAGGGTAACTCTGGTGGAGCGCTAGTTAACACTCGTGGCGAACTGGTAGGTATCAACGCTATGCTGGCATCGCCCACTGGTTCTAACATCGGTTACGGTTTCGCCATCCCAACAGCTATTATGAATAAGGTGGTCGACGACCTGAAGCAGTATGGTAACGTACAGCGTGCAATGATCGGCATCCAGGGTAGCGACGTTAAGAGTTACGTTGACAATCAGAAGGACAACGGCAAGGACATCGATCTTGGCACTATGGAGGGTATATATATCGCCAAGGTGGTAGAAGACGGTGCTGCCGAGAGTGCCGGACTGAAGGAAGGCGACGTAATCACATCTATCGAAAGCAAGAAGGTGACATCATTCGGCGAACTGCAGGGTGTGCTGGCCAAGAAGCGTCCGGGCGACAAGGTGAGCATAACATATCTGCGCGATAAGAAGAGTCGCAACGCTACACTGACACTGAAGAACGAGCAGGGCAACACCAAGGTGGTGAAGAACGCTGACACCGACGTGCTGGGCGCTGACTTCCGCCCCATCACCGATGCACAGAAGAAACAGCTCGAAATCAACTATGGTCTGGAGGTAATCAAGGTAAACGGCGGCAAGATGAAGGAAGCCGGTGTGCCTAAGGGATTCATCATCCAGCGTGTGAACGACGAGCCAATGCGAACCTTCGACGATCTGCAAAATGTTGTGAAGGAGGCTAACAATTCTAAGGATCAGATGCTGGTAATCCGTGGTATCTTCCCAACCGGCAAAAAGGGCGGATTTGTGGTATATCTGCAGAACGAATAAGCAATTTATATAAAAAAAGGGCCACGAACATCAAAATTCGTGGCTTTTTTTTGGTTGTTTCAAGAAAAAGCCTTACTTTTGCGCGGACTAAAAATATATACCACGATGAGACAACTAAAAATCACCAAATCTATAACCAACCGAGAGAGTGCTGCTCTTGAGAAGTATCTACAGGAAATCAGCAAAGAAACAATGATCTCGGCTGAGGAGGAAGTTGAATTGGCCCAGCGTATAAAAAAGGGAGACCAAAAAGCGCTTGAGCGGTTGACGAAGGCAAATCTTCGTTTCGTGGTTTCTGTGGCCAAACAGTATCAAAATCAGGGACTCTCGCTGCCCGATCTGATAAACGAGGGCAATCTGGGACTACTCAAGGCTGCAGAGCGTTTCGACGAGACTCGTGGATTCAAGTTTATATCATACGCCGTATGGTGGATTCGCCAGAGCATCCTGCAGGCAATTTCCGAACAGAGCCGTATAGTGCGTCTGCCACTGAACCAGGTGGGATCGGTAAACAAGATAAACCGCGAGATAAACAGATTTGAACAGCTGAACGAGCGACGTCCATCAATAGACGAGATAGCCGAGAAGGTGGATCTGCCTCAGGAGAAAATAGACGAGGCAATGAGCATCAACGGCCATCATATATCGGTAGATGCTCCATTCGTAGAGGGCGAAGACAATAGTCTGCTGGATGTAATGTCAAACGCCGAATCGCCACAGGCCGACAAGGAACTGGTGGACGAGAGTCTGAAATCGGAGATACAGACGGCGCTGAACTCGCTGAATGAGCGAGAGCGCAACGTGGTTGAAGCATCGTACGGTATAAACCAGCCAGAACTGACGCTCGAAGAGATCGGTTCGAAGTTCGGACTTACCCGCGAGCGAGTTCGCCAGATAAAGGAAAAGGCAATCCGGAAATTACGGAATAGCAAAACGAACAAATTTTTAAAGACATATTTAGGATAAATGAGATTGATTAAACCCCTGATGATTGCCATCGCACTGATGGCTGCATGCACAATGAAGGTGCAGGCTCAAAATATAAAGGTACCAAAGGCATATATGTTCGGATTTGTAGCTTCGTTCAACGATTCTACAGTATATTTCACCAATATCCAGCAGGTAGATAGCGCTTGGGTATCAAAGAAAAAGAATTTCCTGGCTGGTCGAAATCTTTACAGCAATCAGCTCCGCGAGTATTTTGCTCAGCAGCGCAATATGCCCAACCGCACTTGTGTAGTAGTAGCAAATGTCGATCGCAAGAAGCTCGAAAAGAAATTTATCAAGATGAAGAACAAGTATCTGGTTAAGAGCAAGAAACCATACGATGTTAGAAACATCTCGGAAAATGAATTCAAATTTGAGGTTGTAGATATGAGCCCTCTTGAATAACAATTAACCCTCGCAAATCTGCGAGGGCTAATTATTTAACGGGGATTATTAATCTCGAATATCTTCATTCGTTCTTCGAGCATATCGTACTGATGATCCTCTATGAACGATGTACAAACTCTCAGGCCTTCTTGCTCAGAACCACAGGTTATCAGACAGATAGCCGACACACCATAGTACATCAGTTCTTTAGCCAACTGACCTGAGGTCATGCCGGGATAGCCAATGGTGAAGTAGAATCCGTCGGCAATCGGTTCGTCGAGGTCTTTGTCGTAAACCACATAGAAATTGTGGCGACAGAATATTTCCTTCAACTTCTTGGCACGTTGTCCATATACGCTAACCTCCTTGCGGAAATCATACTTACCCTCGTAGGCAGCCTTAAGCATAGCGGCCATAGCATACTGGGCACTGTGACTGGTGCCTGAACTCAAGGCGTAAAGCATACGAGTTGAGAACACTGGGCCGAATGGCAATCCCTGATAGCGGGCAGACAGATCATCGAAATGGCGATGGAACAACTTATCGCTGATGCATGTTACGCCGATACGCTCACCAGCATAACTGAATGCCTTAGAACCACTAATAAGCAACATATAGTTGTCGGTATAGCGTGCTACTGTGGCCTGATATGGTGTCTCGAATGGTTTAGACAAATCCTTGCGGAAGTCCATAGCGAAATAAGCCAGATCTTCCATCACGATAGCATCGTACTTGGTGGCTAGGTCGCCGATAATCTTCAACTCCTCCTCGCGCAGACAAATCCACGAAGGATTGTTAGGATTAGAGTACACGATAGCACAGATGTTGCCCTTGCTCATATAACTCTCGAGTTTTTCGCCAAGCTTATCGCCACGATAGTTGTATACATCAAAGGTCTCGTACTTTACGCCCATCACCTGTAGCTGCATCTTCTGCACAGGGAATCCTGGGTCGATAAACAGCACGGTATCCTTCTTCTTATCGCACTGAGAGCAGGTTAGAAAAGAAGCAAATGTACCCTGCATAGAACCGCTAACGGGTATACATTCCTCTGGCTTGATATCTACGCCGATAAACGCTTTAACAAACTGCGATGCGGCCTCTTTGAGTACGGGAGCACCCTGTATATCGGGATAAGAATGGGCAATACCAACTTCGAGAGCTTTAATCTGAGCATCTACGCCTACCTGAGCTGCAGGCAGACCAGGAATACCCATCTCCATCTTGATAAACTCTACCCCACTAGCCTTCTCAGCCTTAGCGGCTACCTGCTTAACCTCGCGGATGGTAGCCTTGGCAAAATCCTCAATGCCAAGCTCGCCAACCAAACCGTCGACTATTTCTCTTTTAATTGGAGTTTCCATTATTTATACTATATTTTCAACACAGAGGCACAAGGGTACAGAGTTTAAAAAATCCTCTGTATCTCTGTACCTCTGTGTATAATTATCATTTCTGCGCTGCTTTACCGATGGCGAGGGCCTTGATGTTAGCCTCTACGATGGCATCACCTTTACGGGCGAAGACACGACGGATGGCATCCTCAAGTTTATCGTACTCGATGCCAAGAGCCTTCTGGGCAGCACCCAACAGGATGACGTTGGCCGAACGGGGCACACCATTATCCTTGGCAGCCTGCTCGATGTCGAGGACTATTACATTCTTTACACTTTCCAGATCCTTCTTAATAGTCTCAAAATCAGGATAGTTAGGAATATTCACAAAAGGAGCACTTGATGTAATAATCCATCCATCCTTAGCAAGGAATGGCAGATAGCGGAGTGCCTCCATTGGCTCCATAGATATGATAACATCAGCACCACCCAAAGGGATAAGGTCGCTCTGAATAGGGGCACTAGAGATGCGCAGATTTGACTGTACATCGCCGCCGCGCTGACTCATTCCGTGCACCTCGGCCTGCTTGATATAGAGGTTCTCCTTCATGGCGGCCTCGCCAATGATGGTGGCTATCGAGAGAATACCCTGACCTCCTACTCCACAAAGTATTATATCAGTTTTCATCTTAATTCTTACATTTTCTAATTTTCTAATTTTTACATTTTCTCAGCGGCCTTTTTCTGCTTGAGATGGCGCTGCAGCGTCTGCATACACTCACGGCGAGGAATGATGACACTCACACCGTGATAGTTGATTTCATCACGAATGGCCTGAGTAATCTCTGGCATATTCTTGGGGATAGGATTAACCACCTTGAGATGATCCTCCGAGAGGCCCAAACCCTTACAGATAGCCTCGAACTTATTGGTACCAGCAGAATCCTGTCCACCAGTCATAGCGGTAGTCAGGTTATCGCTGATAATCACGGTGATGTCAGCATTCTCGTTGATGGCATCCAGCAGACCGGTCATACCGCTGTGGGTAAAGGTTGAATCGCCAATGATAGCAACAGCAGGCCACTGACCAGCATCGCTGGCACCTTTGGCCATAGTGATAGAGGCTCCCATATCTACACAGCTGTGGATGGCCTTATATGGAGGCAGGAATCCAAGTGTATAACAACCGATATCGCCGAATACGCGGGCGTTAGGATACTCCTTCAGCACCTCGTTGAGTGCTGTATATACATCGCGGTGTCCGCAACCCTGACACAGTGCGGGTGGACGTGATGTAACATCCTCACATGGAGCATAGCTCTCGCTGCTCTCTATGCCGAGTGCCTTCTTCAGGAAGTCGGGATTAAGTTCGCCAGTACGAGGCAGTTCGCCAGTCAAGCGACCCTTGATGACAGCATTGCCAGGCATCACACCACGAACCTGATCCTCGATGAATGGCTGACCTTCTTCGGCAATCAACACCTGCTCGCAATCGTCAGTCATGCGGCGGATAAGTTTCTTTGGTATAGGATACTGCGAAATCTTAAGCACTGGGAATGGGCATCCTTCGGGATAGCATTCCATTAGATAATTATATGCTATACCGCTAGCGATGATACCAAGCTTGTGGTCAGTGCCATCGATATACTTATTATATTTTGAGTCTACAGCCATCTGCTCAAGCAATGGTTGCTGACCAGTTACTACCACATTACGCTTACGTGCGAATGCTGGCAACAATACCCAGTTGCTGGCCTGAGCGTCATGGTTGAGTTCGTTCTGTGGGCGGGCTTCGTCCTTAATCTCTACTACAGCACGACTATGTGCCATACGGGTAGTAACACGCATCAGGATGGGCAGATGCAACTGCTCCGACAGGTCGAATGCCTCCTGCATCATGTCGTAAGCCTCCTGCTGCGAACTTGGTTCGAGTGTAGGAATCATAGCAAACTTGGCGTAGAAGCGAGAGTCTTGCTCGTCCTGCGATGAGTGCATCGATGGATCGTCGGCTACCAAAACCACTACTCCACCGTTAGTACCCGTCATAGCCGAGTTGACAAACGGATCGGCACAGACGTTCAATCCCACATGTTTCATACACACCAGTGCCCTCTTGCCCATATACGACATACCGAGTGCAGCCTCCATAGCCGTCTTCTCGTTTGTGCTCCAACGGCGATGGATGTTACGCTCTTTAGCAATAGGCGACTCCTGGATATACTCAGTAATCTCCGTTGATGGAGTGCCGGGATAGGCATATACACCACTCAGACCAGCATCGATAGCGCCCTGAGCAATAGCCTCGTCTCCCAATAAAAGCTTTTTCATTTTAAAAGTGACTATTTTACGTTTTTACTATTTACAGTTTCAATATCACGGGCAAAGGTACAATAAATTACGCAAACAGCCAAAAAAATACGGCTTAATTTGCATAAGCCGCATTTTTATTCAATCACTTTTCAATTTTAATTCTTACATTTTTCAATTTCTACATTTAAAATGTATAGCCAAGTGTAAGCAGTGCCTGATTGCGCTTATTGCTAACCTTGGTAACACCAGTGTTCTGACCAGCTTCGTACGACTGGAACGGGTGGAACTCACCATCGGTCTTGCTTAACTGATATGCCAGGTCGATATTCATATTGCCAACTTTGAAACCTACACCGCAGGTAAGTCGCTGAGTATCTTTCCAGTTTACATAGTCGGTAGTCGAAGCATACATGGCACCTGGACTGTTAACACCCATATCACGAACACCATTCATGTTGTAACCACTGGTAAGATAGTTGTAACCAAAGCGGATAGCAACTTCGGGCACGGGCTTAAATTCGGCACCGATCTTGAATGTAGACACGCTCCTCAGACTCTGCTCGGTGTTTAGCTTCATATTTTCGTCCTTAGATGTCTTGGCATTGTCGTAGTAGTCGTAGCCGTCGATAATACGATTCTGACTTGCACCGTAGTCAGTAAACTCATATCCAGCACCGATAGCAAGACTTGTACCTACTGTAGTACCCATACTCAGACCAAAGCGCCAAGGTGTATGATAGCCAAAATCATAGCTCTCCTGACTGCCACCTTCGTCCCAACTTCCCAACAAGCAATCTTTCTTTTCAATAAGCAACACCTGATTCTTATAACCATCGTATGCATTATTCAGCATAGCCGAAGAATTACTAGATGTAAGCTGGAACCAAGTTGGAGTGTGGACATAAGCACCTACACGGAATGGAGATTCCTCCATCGGGCGAACAATGAAACCAGCCTTGAGGTCGACGCCAGTTCCAGTAATCTTGCGCTCGTCGCCATATACTACCGATCCACTAGGATATGCTTTATCATTTGCATCGTATACCACCAATGTCTCACCATATTCAGAATATCCTTTGTAGTGAACATCCTTAATGCCGACGGTTAATCCCCAATAGAAACGGTCGTTATAGTTACCACTCAGGTTGAAGTCGTAATCAGCTACCCAGCCTCTGTGTGCACGATCAAATGTATATGCATTTGCATCGTAATAGTAAAAGTTATTATCCTTAGGATCCCGTATAAGCACATTGGCATTCATATAGTCTGCCTGATTAAAGGTGTATGCGCGATAGTCGGCATCGCCGTCCCACCCCATCACATCACCATCTTTATTATAGTCGAGCGTATATCCGCCATGACGGGCATCCTCACGTAGTCCCTTCGCATAGGTCAATCCATTCTGCGAGCAGTTGCTCAGCGAGTTGGCTGCAGACAGGATCTGGTCGAAGTTGTGACTCTTGTGGTAGTTGAAACCTACATTGACGAAAGACAACGGACTAATCTTGGCCGAGTAAACGAATCCAATCTGGTCAAAACTCATATTGTTCTTACCCAATCCGTCGAACTCCTTAGCATCAGTCTGCGCCTGGAAACCGAAACTGAGGCTAGCTGTAGAGTGTCGGAAAAGTCCGATACCTGCAGGGTTTGTACTCATGGTCGAGATATCAGCACCCAGTGCATCCATCGCTCCACCCATACCCACATAGCGGGCTGTGCCGTTAAGATCGCTACCCAGCAAGCGGGCGCTCTCGTATGTATCCTGTGCAGCTGCCGGCATTATCATGCCCATAGCAATCGCTGCCAATAATATTTTCTTCATAATGGCTATTAATTTAATGTATAATGTTTAATCTTTAATGTTAACGGCGTCCGCCCATGCGACTACCACCGCCACCTCCGCCGCCACTACTTCTGGAACTGCCGCTGCTGAAGCCTCCGCCGCCACCGCTACTGCGACTGCCACCAAAGCTGCTTGAACTAGAGCTAGAGCTTGATGAGCGACTGCTAGAGCTGCTACTATAGCCGCTATTATAATTACTCGAACGACTACCGCTATTAGTGTTTACCACTCTGCCGCTACTACTAGACGAACCGCTTGAGTAGCTAGAGGATCCACCACGGAATCCGCTAAAGTGACCACTGCTTGAGCGCACACTATTTCCACTATTGTATGTGCGTCCACCACCCATGCTACTAGCACGCTCTCGCATACTGCTCACACGCGAACTGTTGTTAATAACGGTATTGCGATGAACTGGGCGATAACCTGTACTACCGTTTTCGTGGATAGTTCCGGCGTTACCAGTATGTCCGTAGTAGTGACCTCCGCCACCACCGCCACCATAGTAGTGCGTATATCCATTGTAATGGCGATATGGATAATACCACGAACTATAGTAACCGTGGTATCCGTAATAGTTCCATCCCCATGAACTCCAGTATGGGTCGTACCATCCGTAGTACCAAGGATCGTACCATCCGTAGTACCAAGGATCGTACCAACTGTAGTACCAAGGACTATACAGACTGCTATATCCGTACCATGAGCCATACCACCAAGGATCATACCATCCGAAACCGTATCGATTGTAGTACCAGGGCGAATGCCATTGCCAAGAGTTGGCACCAGCACGAAATCCTTCCCAGAAGGCTTCATTATCACTTACGACGTAATCGTCAAATCGCGCCATCTGCTTGGTAAGTGCAAAATCCTCCTTGTCCAACGAGTCGGGATATACACCCTTGCCTTCGGTAAAATCGATAACGTCTAGTTTGGTAGTATCACCGTCAATCACCTCGTAGCTGCTCTTGGCTTTCGGCTGTGGAGCCACCACGGGGGCGTTTTGCTTCACCTGCTCTACCTGTGCCTTCTTCTTTTTAGGTACGAAGTAGAGGTCGTCATCCTGAGCCATCATTGCCAGTGGCATGGCTCCGATCAGCATTGAAATTAATAACAGTTTCTTCATATCTTCTACATTTTATAGTTTCACGTTGCAAAAATACAATGAATTTTTGTGCAAAAGTAGGGAAAAACCCTAACTTATGATAGGATTTTCCCTAATTTTTGTAATTTTGCCTCAAAAATTAACGAATTATATGAAATATTACGAGGTAGAATTCACCATTTCACCCTTTTCAGCGGATGCTGCCGACTTATTGGCTTCGCTTGCTGGCGATGCAGGTTTTGAAACTTTCGAAGAGTGCGAGACAGGACTCAAGGGGTATGTCCAGCAGAGTATTTTTGACGAAGATTCCCTACGCGAGTGCATCGATGATTTTCCATTCGATGGCACATCTATTATATATAATGTACGCGAGGCTGAGGATCGCGACTGGAACGAACAATGGGAACAGGAAGGTTTCGAGCCAATTGTAATAGAGAGGAAAAATGATAGCATTAATGGCATTATAATTCATGATGGCAGACACTTACCAACCGACGAAACCTCATTCCGCTTTCCACTATCCTCTTTTCTCCAAATTGAAATCGATGCCAAGCTATCCTTCGGCACGGGAACACACGAAACCACACGCATGATATGCAAGGAACTAATCGAACGTTCGCGCAGAGCACGCGTGCTGGATTGCGGCACGGGCACAGGTATCCTCTCGATTGCAGCACTTAAGCTAGGTGCAACCGAAGCTGTGGGGTATGATATCGACGAATGGAGCACCGACAATGCCCGCCATAATGCTGTCATCAATCATGTCGACGACAGATTCACATCACTTCTAGGCGATGCAAGCGTGCTAGACACTGTTGACGGCACATTTGACTTGGTTTTGGCAAATATCAACCGAAATATACTTCTCGCTGACATACCACACTTTGTCAGCAAGATGCATCAGGGATCAATTCTGATACTTAGCGGATTCTATACCACCGACATACCATTACTTATCGACAAGGCGAAAACTCTTGGACTTTCTCAAGTTTCCGAGAATAACGACCAAAATTGGGCCTGCATTGTGTTAAGGGAATAATACACATCCAATATTTAATATAAATATTGTTAATACTACACCTTAAATTTGTTTGTTTCAAGAATTATTAGTACCTTTGCAATCGATTTTAATGGTTAAGGTTTATGGTTGATTAATTTAGTTTTTTAAGAAGTAGAGGCTAGCAGAGAATGCTCGCCTCTATTCTTTTTCTGAAAACCCCATTATTTCCTTTATTTTAGAAAGGTATCAGTTCCCTTATTTTCGACTTTATCAGCTGCCGGGCTTGGTCCTCATCGAATGTATATACGTGATTGAACACACCGACAGAAACCATTTGGAACTCACCGTTATAGTCTATCACACCTATATTATAGAATCGATGGTCGCGAATAAGCAGACTTCTATTCAGAAACTCATCGACAGCATTCATAGCAAATACCGAACCTATCGACGCCACATGTCCCTCAATGTTGTTCTCGCGTAGTTCTGCATTCACAGCTTTGCTCAGTACCTCTTTGATAGTATCGTGATGCTGTTGTCTGTCGGGCGTTGTAAGCATCAGCGCAATAGCGATTGCTACAATAATACCGATGAAAATTAGGAATTTCTTCATTTAGTTTTTAATTATTTAATTGTTATACGTATTATCCGTTTAGTGTCGTTGCTGATTCTGTATCTGTTGTCAGTGCGGCGGCCAACAAGCCAGATTATCGCTCCTGAAGAATCAACCATAACCAACTGCCGACGCTTATCCAGTATAGAGACTTTCTGGTCTGTCAGATAGTCGCTAACCAGCTTGCTACCCTTCATACCAAATGGCACAAATCTATCGCCAATATCTACTGGACGCAGAGTAAGTGGAAATTTCACCTTATCGGCATCTAGTGTAGCCACATCGTCCGATTTAGAAATCTCGATACTATCTATAACCTCCAGTTTATATGCAGTCAACTGGTCATAGCGATAAGTGCCGCACTCTGGTATCTTAATAGATTTCATCGGCTTGGCAATAGGTTCTACTAATATATATCCGCGATCTATCGCCAACGTATAAACTTGTGAGACAAACTCACGACCAGTCTCAGCCAAGCAATCTAGTATCTGTTCTGTCTGGGTAGAATTAAATCCAAACGGCACAAGCCATTCATGCAGAAATGCCGATGGCGAAGGTTGCTGCAGCAAGTAGCTGACAGGCAATCGATGTGAATCGCCATTGTGATCTATGCTACTATCACTCAGCTCATCTAACATCTCTGTTTGAAACACCTTTTCCGCCTCGCACAAATAATTTGCGGTTTTATCGATATTAGCCGTTGCTCCAGGGGCGATTTCTTCGAGTAGTGGTAACACGCGCAAGCGAATCTTATTACGAAGAACATCTGCTTCAAGGTTTGTTGAGTCCGTTACGTAAGGCTGCCCGATAGAATCAAGAAAATCCACGATTTCCTGTCGATTAATGCACAAAAGTGGGCGACGAACAAAATCGTTCTTGGGACGTATTCCTGTCAAACCATGTATACCGGCACCACGCAGCAGATTCATCAGCAGTGTCTCTACAGCATCATCGCGATGATGGGCTATGCACACATCAGCAGCATTGATGTCTTTACATAACTCACGGAAATACCCGTAACGTAAATCGCGTGCAGCCATTTCGATGCTTACTTGATGCTGTTCAGCATAACTCCTTGTATCAAAATGAATTAAGTGTAGCGGGATATTCAATCGAGCACACAACTCTTTTACAAAATTCTCATCCCTATCCGACTCTTCGCCTCGTAAACGAAAATTACAATGCGCAGCCTCTACGCGATACCCCAGTTCACGCAGAATCAGAAGTAAAGCCACAGAGTCGGCTCCACCACTCAGGCCCACAAGATGAAGTTCTGTGCGAGACAAAAGTTCATTACGATCGATAAACGATTGAATTCTGCGCAACATAAAAACTACTCTACGAACAGCACCAAACCTTTTAGGTACTCGCCCTCTGGGTGGTAGATATTAATAGGATGATCAGCAGGCTGATGCAATTGGTGCAGTATGCGAACCTTACGACCAGCCTGGGCTGCTGCAGTAAACACTGCATTGCGGAAGTTGTCCTTCGTAACCACCTGCGAACAACTGAATGTAAACAGTATACCACCAGGCTTAATCTTCTGGAAAGCCTTGTTATTCAGACGAGTATAACCCTTCAGCGCATTGTGCAGAGCACCGCGATGCTTGGCAAATGCAGGTGGGTCAAGAATTATCAGATCATAATTATTACCAGCCTGTTCCAGATACTTGAACGCATCCTCGCAGAAGGCCTCGTGACGCTTGTCACCTTCAAAGTTCAAATCCACATTACGGTTTGTCAGTTCGATAGCCTTAGCACTGCTGTCAACAGAGTGCACCAACTTAGCCCCGCCACGCATGGCATAAACCGAGAATCCACCGGTATAACAGAACATGTTCAGCACGCTCTTGCCTGCCGAATAACGCTCCAGTAGCGAGCGGTTGTCGCGCTGGTCAACAAAAAATCCTGTCTTCTGTCCGCGCAACCAGTCTACATAGAACTTCAGTCCGTTCTCAACTGCCACATTATCCTCGCTACCGCCATACACAAATCCGTTTTCCATGTCGTCCATAAACGGCAGTGTGGTCTCGCTCTTATAATATACATTATCTATACGATTGCCCATCACCTTTACCAGCTGTTCGGCTATCTGCTTGCGGCACAGGTGCATACCTATGCTATGAGCCTGCATCACGGCAGTACGATCATACACATCGATAATAAGCCCAGGCAGATTATCACCTTCGCCATGAACCAGTCGGTAGGTATTATTTTGCGGATTGTCAGCAATACCGATTGACTGGCGTACTTCGAGGGCCGAAGCCAGGCGCGAAGCCCAGAACTCAGCATCTATCTCTACATCACGAAACGAGAGGACTCGCACTGCGATAGATCCTTTCTGAAAATGACCTACAGCAATAAAATCACCATGATTCGTAAACACACGCACCAAGTCGCCATCCTTCACATCCTCATCAGCCTGCTGTATTGCACCCGAGAAAACCCAGGGGTGGAAACGGAGCAGGCTCTCCTCCTTACCACGCTTAAGATATAGTTTCTTCATATTGATTGGTTGTTTCTTCTGGAACTATAACCAACTGATAATCATTGGTTTCTATCATTCTTTTAAACTCCTCATATAGCCGCACACAAGCCCATGCATCGATAGCTGCATAGCGTTTCTGTGACTCTTCCAGCACGTCGCGTTCCCAATTGGTCAGCTGCTGGCGTTTGCTTATTCGCTCGCCAAATACGTTGGCATACAGCTTCATCAGGCTCTGGTCTTCGATACCCAATTGATGAGCCATATCCTGTAGGTCAACAAACTCGCCCATTTCGAACTTACCCAATTGGTGCAGGCCCAGAGCATCATTATTCCAAGCCAGTCCTACCTTGGTCACAGTATTATCCTCAAGCAGTCGTTTAATAGCAGGGCAAATTCCGATATAGTTCAGTCGGAACAGGAAACAGCAGCTGGCTGTAGCAACCTGTAGCAACGAGCACTTGTGATGTACACCCTTCTTGAAACTAGGACGCGTCTCGGTGTCGAAGCCCAAAACAGGTTGTGAGAGCAAATAATCCACTACTCTCTCAGCCTCGGTCGGTGACAAAACCACAACTATGCGTCCGGGGAAATTTACTGTCGGAAAGGTGGCAATCTTCTTCTTATCTACCTTATTTTGTATCAACTTTTTCATTTCTGCGTGCAAAATTATAAAAAAAATCCCGATTTATGATGAAATCTGAGTTTTTTCAGCTACTTTTGCACGAAAATATCATAAACTGTATGAAGAAGGTAAAGAAAAAGACTTCAAACAACGAAAATAGAGAGCGCCTGAGTTTCATCTTTGGAGCCATACTTTTTGGTATATCGATTTATCTGTGTTTTGCATTCGTATCATACTTCAGCACGGGTGCGGCCGACCAGACCCTGATAGAGGAACCGCGCGATGGCGAGGTACTCAACGAGCATCATGAGTTTGCCAATACCTGCGGTAGCCTGGGTGCCTATGCTGCATGGTTCTTTATCAAGCGCTGTTTCGGATTGCCGGCATTTCTTTTGCCAATGCTGCTGTTTGTGGTGGGCATACACCTGATGAAAGCTTATCGTGTTAACCTGCTAAAATGGACACTGTCTGTAGCACTGCTACTGGTATGGGCATCGGTAGCACTGGCCACATTCCTTCAGCCGCTGTTTGACAACCAGAGTTACAGTCCTGGTGGCGATCACGGTATGTACATCAGTCACAGCATAGGCAATCTGGTGGGAGCACCAGGCCTTACAGCCATATTGATACTTATCGCCGTAGCGTTCCTTACATACTTCAGTGCGGCTACCGTTATCTTTATCCGCAAGATGCTCAACCCCACCATCTATTATAATAAGGTAAAGTTCACCGTAAATAAGCCTGATGAAGCTGAGCCCGCGAGCAAGTATGCAGAAGAAGAAACACCATTGGTGTTCGACGATCCTGCTACTCAGACCGTTGAATTTAAGGACAATGGCGAAGCTGTGGTGATCGACGAGGGTTATCAGAACGAAGAAAGCAACGTCAAGGCCGGATTCCTCAGCAGTATGAGAAAGAAGAAGGCCACCGAGACAGCTACTGCCGAGCCCAAACCTGCCGATAGTGATATAGATATGGCCATCGAGGTAGCCAAGGGCGACACCGAGACTGCAGACAAGAAAACATTAGTAGACGATGCCGACAGCATGGAGCCATACGACCCCAAGCGCGATCTGGAGCACTACCACTACCCCACACTCGACCTCCTAAAGAAGTATGATAACGACGGCAAGCCATATATCGACATGGCCGAGCAGACAGCCAACAAGAATCGTATCGTGGATGTGCTGCGTACCTTCGGCGTAGAGATTTCCAGCATCAAGGCTACCGTTGGTCCTACCATCACTCTTTACGAAATCACGCTGGCACAGGGCGTGCGCATCCAGAAAATCAAGAATCTTGAGGACGATATCGCACTCAGTCTGTCGGCTCTCGGCATACGTATCATCGCCCCAATGCCTGGCAAGGGTACTGTGGGTATCGAGGTTCCAAACGCTAAGTCTTCTACAGTATCGATGGAGTCGATACTTAACTCTAAAAAGTTCCAGGAGTCTAAAATGGAGTTACCTTGCGCCATTGGTAAAACCATCACCAACGAGGTATTCATGTTCGACCTAGCTAAGGCTCCACACCTGCTCGTAGCAGGTGCTACTGGTCAGGGTAAGTCAGTAGGTCTTAACGCCATCATCACCTCATTATTATATAAGAAGCACCCAGCCGAGCTCAAGATTGTACTGGTTGACCCTAAGAAGGTAGAGTTCAGTTTCTACGAGCCTATCTGCAACCATTTCCTGGCCAAGGTTCCCGACGAGGAGGCTGATCCTATTATCACCGATGTATCAAAGGTGGTACGCACTCTCAACTCGCTGTGTAAGGAGATGGACACACGCTACGACCTGCTTAAAGCCGCTCGCGCACACAATATCAAGGAGTACAACCAGAAGTTCATATCGCGCCAGCTCAATCCTAACAACGGGCACCGTTTCCTGCCATACATCGTTGTGGTAATCGATGAGTTTGGCGACCTGATTATGACTGCCGGCAAGGAGGTAGAACTGCCTATCGCGCGTATCGCCCAGTTGGCCCGTGCCGTGGGCATCCACATGATCATCGCTACACAGCGCCCAACTACCAATATTATCACTGGTACCATCAAGGCCAACTTCCCAAGCCGTATTGCATTCAAGGTTTCGGCCGGTATCGACTCTAAAACCATTCTCGACCGCACAGGCGCTCAGCAGCTTATCGGTCGTGGTGATATGCTGGCACTTGTGGGCGGTTCAGAGCCCGAGCGTGTGCAGTGTGCATTCGTAGATACACCTGAGGTTGAGCGTATCAACGAATACATCAGCACCCAACAGAGTTATGGTGCGCCATTCGAGTTGCCCGAGCCCGATATGCCCGATGCTGATACAAGCGACGGTGGTGGCAAGGATGTGGATATGCAGCACCTCGACCCACTGTTTGAGGATGCCGCTCGCCTGATTGTTCGCGACCAGAGTGGTTCTACGTCGCTCATCCAGCGTAAGTTTGCCATCGGCTATAACCGTGCCGGCCGACTGATGGACCAACTCGAAAAGGCTGGTATTGTAGGCTCGGCCATGGGGTCGAAACCACGCGAGGTTATGATTCAAGATGAGAATAGTTTGAATAATCTTTTAAGCAATATACGATAATGAAAAGAATAGGTATCATTATGGTCGCAGCTCTTATGAGCATGGGCTCATTCGCCCAATCGGCCAAGGCGGTGCTCGACAAAGCTGCCAACACCATCACCGCCCAGAGCGGAGTAAAAGCTAACTTCAAGATGACGACTGCCAATGGCAATACCAGCGGCACGATTGCCATCAAGGGAAAGAAATTCTATGCCACCACTCCACAGGCCAAAGTGTGGTTCGACGGCAAGACACAGTGGACATATCTTAAGAACAATGATGAGGTAAACGTAAGCAATCCCACCGAGGCACAGCTTCAGGCCATCAATCCTTACAACTTCATCAATCTGTACAAACGCGGCTACAACTATACGATGAACACAGCCGGCAGCGACTACGTCATCCATCTGGTGGCCAGCAGCGCCGATCGTAAAATCAAGGAACTGTTCATCTCGGTCGATAAGAAGAACTATCAGCCCAAGCAGGTTAAATTGCTGCAGGGCAAAAAGTGGACCACCTTCGACATCAGCAGCATCAAGAAGGAGAGCATCCCCGACAGCCAGTTCCGCTTTAATGCAAAAGATTTCCCCAAAGTAGAAGTAATAGATTTAAGATAAAACTAAATAAGCAATGAACAAATTTCAACTGTATCGTCTTCTTCGTAAGAACACTAACCTTAGCTATAAGCGCAGCCCGGCGTTCGAACAGAACAAGTGGGCTAAGGGATTAATCTACTTTGGCGCCGCCATGTTCGGTATCTATCTGATAATGTACGGATGCATTATCGGTGCCAGCGCCGAAGGCACAGCCGGCTACATGCTGGGAGCCGCTATGGTATATCTGGTCCTCGACTTTCTGTTCCGATTCATCGTTCAGAACACTCCAGGCATGATGGTTAAGCCATACATACTGCAGCCGATATCGCGCTACACCGCCATCGAGTGTTTCCTTGTAGGCGAACATGTCAGCGGCTATAATTTCCTTTGGCTCTGTATGTTTGTGCCCTATGGCATCATACTGCTTTTTGCAGGCGAAAGTTTCGGCATAGTGCTCTACGAGATCGTAGCTTCCCAATTGCTCATGATTCTCAATAGTCAGATATACCTCTTCTTCCGCACACTCATCAATCGCACCGTATTGTGGCTCATCCCAGGCCTGCTATTCTATGCACTGCCCTACAGCCCTATTCTATTCCACCTCAACAACAAGGCCGACGCCATCGAAAAAGTATTCGACACATATTCAGCCGTTGGCATGTCGTGGTACTTCCTGCCCGTGGTGCTTGCCATCATCTGCGCACTGTTCTTTGTCAACCGCTACTTCCAGTTCAAATATGTGTACGAGGAGATATCCAAGAAGACCGAGAAGGAACTTAAGCACGTGTCGCAGTTTACATTCTTCGAGCGATTCGGCTTGGTGGGCGAATATCTTAAGATTGAGCTCAAGTCGAACATCCGCAACAAGACCATGCGCACCCGTTGCATCTTCAGTATTGTGGCTGTGGTGATATTCTCGCTGATTGTGGCCTATACCCCTATCTACGACAACGAGTTGATGCAGAACTTCTGGTGTCTGTACTGCTTTGCCCTCTATGGTGCCACCGCTCTTATCAAGATTATGGGGCAGGAGGGCAACTATATCGAACTGCTGATGATGCACCGCGAAAACCTTATCGCACTGCTTGAGGCCAAGTTCTGGTTCTACAGTTCGGTACTCATCATTCCGTTTGTCATAATGCTGCCTGCTGTGATTGCCGGCAAGTATACCATACTTATGTTGCTTGCCTACATGCTGCTCACAGCAGGATTCCTGCACTTCGTAATATTCCAGTTGGCAGTTTACAACAAGCAGACCATCCCCTTGCAGCTTAAGGTTACAGCCAAGGGTAATTTCGAGAACGGCATACAGCTCGTCATCGAGCTCTTTGCATTCTTCGGTCCGATACTCATCACCGGTCTAGGCTACCTGCTCATTGGCCTCACCTATACATATATTATATTATGTATTATCGGTTTGGCATTCATTGCAACCCACCATCTTTGGATTCGTAATATTTACAACCGAATGATGAAAAGAAGGTACGAAAACATCGAAGGATTCATAAATACACGTGATTTTTAGCCAATTTTGATGTTTTTTGAAAGAAAATCGCAAAAAAGTTTGGTGGTTTCAAAAAATAGTCGTACCTTTGCACCCGCAATTCAGCAAGAGAGCTGATTTAAAGCTAAAAATGATGCACCCGTAGCTCAGTTGGTAGAGCACCTGACTCTTAATCAGGGTGTCCAGAGTTCGAGCCTCTGCGGGTGTACATTTCGCAAGAAAAAGGCCTTAAAAAGCCACCAAGATTTTGATGCACCCGTAGCTCAGTTGGTAGAGCACCTGACTCTTAATCAGGGTGTCCAGAGTTCGAGCCTCTGCGGGTGTACTAAGAATAAGGAGATAAGTTAATAACTTATCTCCTTATTTTATTTTTGTATCAAATCTGATAAAAAAATCATAAATCCTTGGAGGTTTAAATTAATTGTCTTATCTTTGCAGCAAACTTTTCGAAGGGTCGAAAGTAAAGGCGTGATATAACTGGTCGTCCATTCCCCGTTTCACGGGGTCTGTCCGACGAGAAAAA
>ONYZ01000075.1 GCA_900322175.1 uncultured Prevotella sp. | reverse complement strand
AGAAAACTCAAATAAAATTTGTTTATTTGATCACTTATTAGTATATTTGCACCCAGATGAATAAGAGTGTGCTAAATAGTATTCGCGGGTTGCTGGCACAGACATTGCCACCAAATGCAACAGCCTGGCTCTATGGGTCACAAGCCCGTGGAGATGCACATAGTGATTCTGACTGGGATATACTGATTGTCATGGATAAGGAAAAGTTGCTGCCTGATGACTATGATACAATTACATATCCTCTCACAAAATTGGGCTGGGAATTGGGCGCAGAGATCAATCCTATTATGTACACTAAAAAAGAATGGGAGCAAAGCAGAATCACTCCATTCTATCACAATGTAGAACAAGATGCAATAGCACTATAATGGCACTGAACGACGAAGAAAGAAAAACAATGATAAGCTTGGAAATAGAGAAGGCAGAGCGTTTCCTAAAACAAGCTGATATGATGACAGATATGGAGCAATGGGATATGGCTGCAAATCGTTATTACTATGCCTGCTTCCATGCTGTTCAGGCATTGTTTATCCATAAAGGATTATCCAGTCGTCGCCATAAAGGTATGCTTACTCTGTTTGGTTATAATCTGCTTTTTGAAAGAAGCTTATGTCGAAACTGAAAAAATGCCTTTATCTCATTAACCTCATGGAGCGAAAGGGGGCGATGACCCTGAAAGAGATTAATGACAGTTATCAGTATTCATCGCTTTATGAAGGTGACGAGTTCCTGCCTCGTACATTTCTTAGATATAGGGAATACATCGAAGAGACTTTCCCTTGTTATATCGATTATAATCAGCGAACGGGTAAATACGAGCTTCGTCACCACAAATCTCTATATGGCGAAAATGATTCTCTCTTTGACTATTTACTTTCTGCCTATCACATAGAGGGAATTACGGAACTTGCCCTGAAGCATCGAGAAAAGATTATGCTAACAGAAGCACCAACTGGTGTCGAGAATGTTCAGATGATTCTTGAAGCGATTGACAAGAAGAAAGGGATAGAGTGTGACTACTATTCATTCAACAAAAAGACGAAGAAGACCCATGTGATGATTCCATATTTCCTCCGTACATGGGAACAACGCTGGTATCTTGCCGCAGAACTAAACAATCATCATCATGGTATTGCCATTTTTGCACTAGAGCGAATGGACAATCTCTCATTGACAGAGGAGAAAATGACACCTACTCACAATATAACTGTTGATGAGTACTTTGACGGCTGTTTCGGAGCAAATCACTCTGACGAGCAAAAGCCTGAGAGAATTCTTATTAAGGTATATAGTACACAAGTAGAATATGTAAAGGCTCTTCCTATTCATGAGTCTCAAAAGGAAATAGAGACAACTGACGAGTGGAGTATTTTCGAATATAGGCTTGTTCCATGCTATAACTTCTATCAGCAGCTCTTATGGCATAGGGAGAAGTTGGAAGTCATAGAACCACAATATGTCCGTGATGAAATCAAGATGACAATACAGAAGATGCTTGAACACTATTAGGTCATTGAGGAACTGCTGCCGATGGTAGATGACAACACCCCTGCTAATGATCGAAATGCGGTGGAACTGGCAATGATGTCGGATGTGGTGATAGAGTATGAGAAAGAGCACTACCCCATCGCAGACCTACAATAAAAAAAATCGCACGTTTGCTTCGTGCGACACTTGGCTAATCATCTTGGGAGAAAATAAAGCTCGTGCTATCTGTTCGGAGTTATCAATCATGCAGAAAGACCCTCCAATGTCTTAATCAACGCAGTTGGAGTAAACTTGATGTTATTCATTCCCTCAACTTTGCCGTCTTTTATCGTATAATAAGAAAAACTGCTTTTGCCTAAATTAATGCCACATTTCTTTTCTTTGTTCTGCAACAATAGCGATCCGTTGGCAGCAGGAAAAATATCCCACGCATCTAGATATTCCTCTTTTGCTTTAAGGAGAACCTTCTTGAAGTTTCTCACAACAATAGTATTAAGTGGTGCAGCATCTTCACCATCCCATCCTTTCTGGTATTCTTGATAGTCAGAAAGACGTTCCAGCATCCTTGTATAGACAAATCCCTTTGTGCCAGATGGATTTAATTCTATTGCAGTCATTTCTTCTGTTGTTTGTATTTTTGTGCAAAGATATGAATAATCTTGGTAACTTCCAAATGTTTTAGCAAAAAGTATTTAGTAACCAATAATTTAAGAGGGTGTGTCACGATTGACTCACCCTCTTGTTATTATCTAGAACTTTGGAAGCTCAGGTTTGTCGATAGCTTTTACAGCCGTACACTCCATCTCGACTAGCCAGCCTGGACGGCATACTGGGGCATGGACAATGACTGTAGGTTTGCCTGGGAAACGCTCCTGGTATAATGCGCAAACCAAATCGTAGTCGGCTATATCGCGCAGGTAAACTATCATCTCGCAAACATCATCGTATGTACACTCGGCCTCAGCCAGCAGAGCCTCAACATTCTCCCACATGCGACGGGTCTGTTTCTCGACATCCTTGGCATGCATCACCTCGCCCTTGTTGTTGATAGAGGCTGTGCCAGAGATAAACACATGACGACGATCGGCATAGTCGACATAGGTGCCACGCTCGAACGACACACCATAGTCGCTAGTGCGATTGAGATGTGTGGGAGCATATAGATAATGTATCTGTTCTGGCTTAACACCAGCGATAGCATAGTTGTCCATCTGCGACAGGACATTAGGATCCTGCTGGCGTCCACCAATACCTGTAGAGGCTATGAAATGGGTATTCTGAGTAAGTCCCTGGGTGAAGAACACCTGATTGCGGGCACGCACAACTCCACCATAGTTGAGGTCGATATCATTTACAAACAGCCATGTGCGGATGCAGTTATTAGCAAGTGTGCATCCCTCCTCGGCCAACTGCATGACGTACTCATTGAAGAGCAATCGCATCTGATACTCAGAGTTGGCAGCTAAGTTATGAGCCGAAGCATTGAACAGATGGCGGAAATCACCATGACGAACCTCATAGAGACCTGACTTGGTAACGCCTGTCTGTACACCAGTCATAAGCCAAACCCACAGAGCTACCTTAGTACCATTAAGAGGAGCCTGCTGGATGATACTCTTGGCACAATCTGTAACATCGGCCACAACAATATCATCAGCCTGATTAGATGCATCACTCAGGAAATAACGCTTAAATACAGCCTGAGTACCAGGCAGACGGTCAAGCAAATCATCGTAGGCACTAATAACCGCCTCAAGCTGCGCAGCAAATGGCAGTCGGCGGTCGTTAATCTGTATCATAGCATGATATTCGCGCACATCGGTTCCGCAATCAAAACAGAACACGTCGGCGCTAGCATGCACAAAATCTATGTGGGTAAGTTTCTGATTCATAATTGTCTTCTTTTGGGGTGCAAAGGTAACAATAAAAAACGAGAAACTAGCAGAATAGCTAAAAAAATTGCAGCAATGACAGTAAGCTGTGCGGAAGATACTGGCGACTTGACTTGAGAACCACCAAACTGACACTGATACTGCACCATCTTCTCGATGTAAGCATCAACTGTTTTCCAATCGCCTGCCTCAACTTGCGCTATCAGACGAGGGAACACTTCTAGTATATACTTACGATGCTCTGCATTGATAGTGGCAGGCAACTTGTCGGCTGCACTATACCACACCACACCCCTACCCTCCTGATGAGGAAAGAAGCGCATGCCCTGCCAGTTGTCGTCCTGAAGGATAAAACTGGCAAACAGTTGCTCTACACTCAGACTGTCCTCGGCTTGCATCATGCGACGAGCATGATAATACAAAGGCGAAGCACCTGTACCATCGTCGAGCATAAGTTGGCAGAAATGCTCAGCCTGTTGGCGAGGCATGATGAGCCGTGATGCAGAAACAGATGCTGACCCTACCATAAGAAGCAGGGCCAGCACAACGTAGTATCGAAAAAGAGAATTTGTATTTATCATCAGATTGACTCTATAAACTTAACCACAGCATCGCGATCGGCCTTGGGAAGATTGTAGAACTTCTCAGTAGGACGATAAGCATCGCTCTGCTTAGAATAACCATGCCACATAATGGCCTCGATGACTGTGCGTGCTCGACAATCGTGCAGGCGATCGTCAGCACCAGTGAGTCGTCGGCTCAATCCACGTCCCCAGAGTGGTGTGGTACGACACCAACCTGTACGGATATCGTTGGCCATGAACAGACGGTGCTGAACCATATCTGTGTATGGCCAGATGGTCTGGTTGGCGTACTTGGGCAGCATGCTGCTGGCACTCTTGCCTACAGACTGGGCGTATGACTTAATGCTGGCATCAACCCACATATTATCAGAACCAGTCTTCCATGACGGACGATGACAGTTGGCACAACCAATCTCTGTAAAGAGTTGCTTACCACGCTGCACATCTTCATCATTAAGGTTACGTGCAGCAGGAACAGCCAGTCCACGATGCCATACCATAAACTGGTAGTACTGCTTGTCGCTCATCTCGTCTTCGCCATTGTAAGGTGCACCTTTGAGCAGATACTTCTCGAATGTGTCCTTATAGGCAATAGATGGTGTATTGAGCACCTCATATACACGATTGGCAATGCCCTCGCTGGTACCATCTGCATAATAAGGATAGAGTATGCTAGTTGGCGATGAGCCATGCTCCTGGATATAGCTGATGACCTCAGGATCCTCGCTCTGAGCCTTAGCCCAAGCTGTTGTGGTATAGAGCCAGTGACGATCAGAACGTGTAACGTTGGTTATGTTCCAGATAGCATTAGCACCTGCACCATCCTGCAGTGAACCACGAGTCATGGCATAAGTGAAACGCTTGAGCGGACCATGAGAGCCATGATGTGCACCTGTGTCGTTATAAGGAGCAGAGTAATATGCGCTGGCCTTGAAGGTGCCGGCCTCCTTATCCCACATGGCAGGATTGAGTTCGGCATGCTGAGCCTCCTTGGCCCACTGTTCTTCGATGTCAGCATCGTCGATAGCATCGAGCAGACCTGTACCATAAACACCAATTGTAGACTCCAGGCGAACAGCATAGTCAGTTGGCTTAGGATTGGTATTGAAAGCCGACTGAGGAATGCGAACCTCTGGATAGATGAGCGAATAGCTCTCGCCATCGGGGAAGGTCATAGAGAGTCCACTCTCCATCGCAGTGACATTCTTCCACTCTATCTCAATCTGATTCTCATCGATAGGAGCCTTGAATGGAGCCATAGCCTGAGTCTGTGGCATACCTGTTACCTCAGAGATATAGGCATTGGTCTCAGGGTGGTAGATAACCAGCAGATAACCATTGCCAACGGTATTGGCACGATATTCTGTCTGGCGCTTACCATGTCCATAAGAGGGGTGACAAGTGATACAGCCGTTGCGCACCCATGCTGGTCCCAAACCCTTACGAGGTGCCTGCTCAAAGGTGTAGAGTTTTTCAAAGAAGCCCTCGCCAACATTGAAGTCTTCCATCATGCCTGCCATCTGCTCTACAACAGGTGTAGGGGCAGAATAGCTGGCTTTCTCAGTAGTTCCTAGCTGTCCACCTGGGAACCACTCGTCTGCAGTAAAATTGCCAGTAGCCTTACCAAATGCCTGCTCTTCCTGTTCCAGTTCGCCAAGCCCACTAGGATCGTCGCTAGAACATGCAGTAAGCATAGGAGCAGCCACGAGCGCTGCAATTGCCAAGTTTTTAAAATTCCAAGTATTTGTCATTGTTTTGTCTTTTAAGCCAATTAAGCGCCCCATCTGTTTTACCAGATGAGTCGCTTTATTGGACGGTTATTATTCTATTTTACTCTTCAACTTCCCAGTCTTCATCGTCTTCGAATGCAATGTTCCAGATGGTGCAGCAGTACTTAACGAATGGTGACGGCATATTGCTGATACCCTCGATAGCACTTACGTATGCATTCTCTACCTTATTATTAACAGCATCCTTCTTAACGCTGGCAAAGAAGGTGTGGAAGCTGAACTTGTTAGCCTTCTTATCAGTAGAACCAAGCCATACGTTGCGTACAGAACGAATGTTATCACGGAAATCGGTGATAGAGTTGTAGCTG
The DNA here is from genome assembly GCA_900322175.1 of uncultured Prevotella sp. GTDB lineage: Bacteria > Bacteroidota > Bacteroidia > Bacteroidales > Bacteroidaceae > Prevotella. The sequence continues at coordinate 17,430 of ONYZ01000075.1, read as the reverse complement.
TAAGGTGACTCAACATACGATACATCGCCTGCAGAGAATGGGTTGGCTATCTTAGCAGTACCAACCTCGTTGGCAATAGCCAGACAGCTACCCTCATCGTCAGAGAGAACCTGAGCAATAGCGTCCTTAAGTGTTGGGAACGAACTGTTGCTACCAGCTATACCAGCATTAATCAAATTGTCGCCGTATGAAAGTCCCTTCTCTGTCTGATAGTCGAGACCAGCAGACTTTACAACTGACAGACGGCTAGCATCCTTACCACCATCCCAAGCGCACTGCAACTGGAATGTGCGCTGCTTGAGCAGGGTGCAAATGGACTGAGCATAAGCCAACTCCTTATCGCCAGATATATTCTCGAAGTTTTTGTAGGTGTCATTACCCTTGAGCTCAGCAACCTTACGTGGCTGACCATCGCGGAAAAGGATGAACTCGAGTGCGTGGAAACCAAGGATGGTTGCATCGTCGAGCATCTCGTCGTTCATACCATTATTGAAGTAGCTGAGCAGCAGTGAACGGTTGAGAGGCCATGAGTCGATGGTAGGATCGACATCGAAATCAGAAGCAGCACCCATCAGGAATGCCTCGCTCTGCTCCCAATACATACGGGCAGCCTTAAAGTCCTTACAAGCCTCGTCGATCTGGGCCTGTGTGATGGTACTTGTGGTAAGACCGTTAAGAGTCTTCTCGAGAGCCTCTGTGTTATCGGCCAACTTGGTATAGGTAGGAACAATCACATTGTTGACAAGGTTCTTGAGCACCTCGCGCAGGTAAGCCTCCTGAGCCTCACTAAGTTTGGCTGAACCAATGATGGCATTGGCTGATTCGAGTTCGCTTACGATATCAGCACAACCATCAACAGCCGACTCACCAAATGACTTGACACTGAAGTTTGCAGCTGTAGTATTGGCAGAATAGCTATCAGCATCCACAACAGGAGTGGTCTCGGTTACACTAAAGTCACTTTTTTCATTCTTGTTGTCATCATCGCTGCTGCATGCAGTGAAAGAGAGTCCCATCATCAGGACTGCCATTGAATAAAAAAACTTTTTCATTTCTCTTTATAATTTATTGGTTATGATAATCATTATTGTTTAAAGGAAGAATCCCTCGTAAGTTACACCTATATTAATAGAGGGCTCGTTGTTATACATACTCTTGAGCATACGGTTAGAATACTCGGCCTTGATAGCAATCTCGGGTATGGGATAGTAGTTTACACCAAAGGCCATACGCTTAACTTCTGTATAGTCGTATGCAGTATTCTTGGTATTGCTGGCGTATGGATTATACTGCTCATAGCGACCAAACACGTAGAGTTTCTGCTCGTCGCGACGCATACTGCTTATCTGCGAGAACACATCGTAGCCAGCCTCAATGCCTACTGCATATGCATTCTTGCTAACAAAGGCGGAATGATGATAAGGCGACTTCTTATTGGTACGGTTGTAGATATACTTAAGCTGCTCTGCATCACCCAGGTAGCCATAATCGGCCTGACCACGGATAATCCAATTATGAGCATCGTAGGTAAAATCGAATGCACCAACCAGTACTTGACCTTTATACTGAGCATCAACTCCATTGGCATTCTTAGGATAGCTATTGCCAATGCTCTCACCATAGTAACCGCTAAGGCCAAGACGTAGTCCGGGCACAGAGTAATTATCGATACGAAGAGCTACACCATACTTATTAGCAACCTCGAACTCAAGAGGATTAGCAGCGCCCTTCTTGATCCAGTTGACATTGGTAAAGTTGTCGGCATTAAGCCCAGCCAGCAACTGAGCCTCATAGCGGAAAGACTTATAGCGACCAAAGAAAGAAACACCTGTCTGATGCCAAGTGCTAGGCATAATGGTGTTTTCGCCCTCAGGACGATAGACGGTAAAGAAATTGAGAGGCTCGTGATGGGCATTGTTCAGACCTACAGGAACAACAATATGACCAAAGCGCAGATTGGCTGCACGCGAGAAAGTCTTCTGAATCCAGAACTGCTCAAGTTCCACCTCACCACCTTTCTCGGTTTCCTGTTCCCATTCGCCACCTTCCTCGTCTTCTTTCTCATAGGCTAGTCCGGCACCACCATGTTCGAACTCAATCTCAGTGCCAAACGACCAACCCTTGCCAAAGTCGTAACCCAGATATATCACGGCATGAGGAATATCAAACCGCCCATGACTAGGGTCGTTCTTATGCTCCTCTGGCTGACTATATCTACTAACATGATCACTAAAAAAATTGCGTGAGTAAGCTACCTCACCGTAGCCACCCACGCTTAACTTGTTGCCCTTAGCGTGCTGCATCACGCTGTCGGCAGCATTAACCTGTGCATGAACAGTAGCCACACTTGCTACCGCTAAACAGCACATAGAAAACTTCACAATTTTATTCATTACTAACTCTATTTTTCAATTCCGGGTGCAAAGGTAACGGTATTTGGGCAGATAACCAATACCTAAAAATGATGAAATCGGCTATTAGGGGGCTTTTTGAGGGGATTGAGGGCAGAAAAATACCTAATAGTAATTATTGCACAAATAAAAAAATAGTATTAATTTTGCACCCGTAATCATTAATAGGTAGAAGAAGGAAATGAAGAATCAGAAAATGTATGAAGCCGATGATAAGATGATATCGCTGATACGCGATAACTATGATCTGCTACAGAGCCTTGGCAGTTTTGGAATAAATCTGGGATTCGGCGATAAGACAGTACGCGAGACATGTGAGGACAATAATGTAGACACCTACACATTTCTGGCGGTGGTGAACTACACTATCAATGGATATGGCGAGTTTGAAGCCGACACACAGTTAAGCGTGCCCACACTGCTACAGTATCTGGAGGCATGTCATGCATACTTTTTGGAGTTCCAGCTACCATATATACGTCGCGAACTTACAGAGAGCCTCAACGAAAATGACTCACTGGGACGACTGATACTTAAATTTTATGACGAATATGCCCACGAGATAAAAAGACACATGCAGTATGAACAGAAGACGCTGTTCCCGTATGTAAAGTCATTGATTAACGGGCAACCTGCAAACAACTATAATGTTGACACTTTTTCGAAACATCATAGTGCAACAGACAAAAAGCTACGAGAACTGAAACTGCTGATCATCAAATATCTGCCACAGGATGGACTGCACAACAACCAACTGACAGCAACACTGCACGATATTTATGAAAACGAGATATGGCTGAGACAACATGCTGAGGTGGAAGACCACATATTTGTGCCTGCCATACGCCGACTGGAGCAGATAACCAAGAAGAACGACATTAGCCGCAACATTTCAGGAATGGTATTTGGAAGCGCACAGGCACAGAATCCTGATGCACTGAGCGATAGAGAGAAAGAAGTTATCATCTCACTGGTGCAGGGAATGGCGAACAAAGAGATAGCCGACCATCTGTGTATATCGACCAACACGGTTATCACTCACCGACGCAACATAGCCAGAAAACTGCAAATACATTCACCAGCCGGATTGACCATTTATGCAATAGTCAATGGGCTGGTGGACATATCAACTGTAAAGTTATAAAAGGTGTAGTGTTTGCTTAAGAATGTAAGAGCAGCACAAAGCGTGTACCCTTAGTGAACTCGGTATCTATTTCGAGATCACCCTTCATCTTCAATGCCATCTGCTTACAGATGGGCAGTCCAAGGCCATCACCCTCGGTAAAGTCCTTTACTTCAGTAAATGGCTTGAATACATCTTCGCGCTTCTCTTCAGGAATTCCTGCACCTGTGTCGGATACAAGGAACTGGTGAACATGTGCACCACGCTTCTTGTAATCCAACCAGATGGTACCATCCTTAGGAGTATAGATAGCTGCATTGTTAAGCAGGTGGAGCAGAATGTGAGATACATACTCCTTGTTAATCTTTGCACTCATATTGGGCACATTAACCTTCAAGGTAACTCCTGCCTGAACCTTTCCACGGATATCATCAACCAATTTCTCACAGAAAGAAGTGAGCTGAACATCTTCTAGTTCAACCTCTTCGTCAATAGTGTTCTCGAGATCGGAAAGCTGAGAAATATGCTCAGAGAACTGTAGAAGAGCCTTAACTTCTGGTATCTTCTCATCGAGCTTATGCAGTGTAGGATTAAGCTGCGCAGAAATGTTACTGATGAACTTAGCCTTCAGTGCATTGTTGTCATTAGCCAGATTTATCATCTTCTTCTGCTTGCGTGTGAGCAGGATGAATCGCAGAAGCACTATACCACCAAATACAAGTGCTGCTGCCAAAGCTGCAGCCAAGATGCATAGACCAACGATAACAGCCTGACGAGTAGTGAGCGTGCTATCCTGCTCGTCAATTACCTTCTCGTTGTCAGCTATCTGCTGCTTCAAAGCGCCTATCTCGTCAGCTCTCTTCAAGGTGTTCACAGAGTCCTTCCATGCAAGATAGTTACTGTATGACTGGGCTACCATATTGGCATTGCCACTCTTGCGGGCATTAGCAATCAAGGTCTGGTAAACACCATCTACCTTGTCGTACTGCTTAGAGGCAGTGAGCTTGGTGGCCATCTCCTTAAACACAGCATTACCCTGAGCATTCTGTCCAAATGAATAGTAGTATACGGCTTTATTATAGAGAAGGTCGTTCTTCAGAGCCTCATCGGCAGCATTGTTAACCTGGTTCTCCATAATCTCTATCTGATCCTTGGCACTATCACCCTTGCGCAGCTTAATATACATAGCCAAACGCTCCTTGGTGATAATATAGTGGAGGGCAGCCTTCTCTTTAGCATCCTTGCCACTGGCATCTACCTCCTGATCAGCACGACGAAGCAGGTCGAAGGCCTCTTTCCAATAGTTCTCTTTATAATATAAGGCTGTACCGCGTGCAGCACATTCCATAGCAGATTTAAAATCGCCCCTCTTGGAATAATCTTCGAAAGAACGTATAAAATGGAATCGTGCACTAGCCACGTTTCCTTTCTCAAAAGCGCTTTCAGCACGCTGGTGCAGCTCACTTTTCTTAGTTTCCTGAGCACTTACAACAGAGAATCCTAAGCTTAAGCTTAAGAGTAAAACAAAAACTTTTTTCATAATAATGATTATTTTAGAACTTAGCCATCTTGATTGCAACTACAGCACACTCATCACCCTTGTTGCCCAAGCGTCCACCTGCACGGTCGAGTGCTTGCTGCATATCATTGGTAGTAAGGAGTCCGTAGATGACAGGGATATTGCTAGTTGCATTAAGACGCGCTATACCCTCGGTCACACCCTGACAGATGTAATCGAAGTGGGGAGTTTCGCCACGTATAACACTACCAAGCACGATGACAGCATCGTAACCATCATTCAGTGTCATCTGGTGTGCACCATAAATCAACTCGAAACTACCTGGCACTGTCTTAACATGGATATTTTCAGACAAAGCGCCATGCTTTTCGAGTGTGCTAACACATCCGTCAAGCAGGGCGCCAGTTATTTCGGGATTCCACTCAGCCACGACAACTCCGAAAATCATGTTCGAAGCGTCGGGCACTGTGGTAATATCGTATTCTGATAAGTTTTTAGTAGCCATGATTATTTAGCTGAAACACGCTCAATATAACCATCGATAGTCTGATAAGCCATTGAGTTGAAATACTTATCCTTAACCTGCTGATACAGCTTCAGGGCCTCATCGTTCTTACCCTGGCTTTCGAGAATCTCTCCAGCCTGAATAAGGAATGTGGGAGACAGAGAGTTGTTGTCGGCTTTCTCGGCAGCCTTCTTAAGGTGAGAAACAGCCTTGTCGAGCTGGTTGAGGTGAGCATATACATTACCCAGAGCACCCTCGGCAGCAGGAGAAATCATCTGATCATCAGCACCATCGAACTTCTCGATATACTTAGCTGCATCCTCCCACTTGTTGAGCTTTGCACAGCAAAGACCTGCATAAAGGTTAGCCAGATTACCGGCTGCTGTACCACTGAACTCGTCGGCGAGTTTTGCAAAGCCCTTAAAGTTGGCGCTGTCGCCATTAAGTGCCTGCTGGTAGTTGTCAGACATAAACAACTGCTGGCCCTTGGCAATAGCAGTGCTAGCCTTAATCTCCTTAGGACCGCTGACATAAGTCTTGTAGAGAACTACACCAGCAATGATTACTACGATAGCTACTACTGTAGCAATAACTGCCTTCTTGTACTTAATGAAGAAGGCTTCTTAATTTCAAAAATCGGGTGCAAAGTTACTAAAAAAGACACATATTTTACATATTTTCAAGGAAAATATTTATTAATCTGTGTTAATCCTTGCCATCAATGCCTAAAAATAGCTACCTTTGCGCCATGATTCTACAAAAGTTATCAGTAATCAACTACAAGAATATAGCTGAGGCCACGTTGGAGTTCTCACCCAAAATAAACTGCATGATAGGACAGAACGGGGTGGGTAAAACCAATGTACTAGACGCTATTTACTATCTTTCATTCTGCCATTCGGCTAATAATCCTATAGATTCGCAGGTAATACGCCATGGTGCAGAGTTCTTTGTATTAGAGGGTGCATACGAGGGGGATCTACACATCTACTGTGGTATGAAGAGGGGTGTAAAGAAACACTTTAAGCGCAACAAGAAGGAATATCGCCGACTATCTGAACACATAGGTCTGATACCGGTAGTGGTGGTTTCACCATCCGACACCTTATTAATAGAAGGTGGCAGCGAGGAGCGACGCCGGCTGATGGATATGGTAATATCGCAATACGACCATGGGTATATGGAGGCGATGAACCGATACAACAAGGCACTACAGCAGCGTAATGCGATGCTGAAACAGGATGAAGAGCCTAACGAAGACGTGATAAGTCTGTTTGAGGAACAAATGGCTGCGGAAGGCGAGCGTATATATCAGAGCAGAAAAGCCTTTGTAGAGGAACTAACGCCGATTTTTCAGCGTATACACGAGACTATCTCTGAAAACCGTGAGCAGGTGGGACTGAACTATATATCACACTGTCAGCGAGGTCCATTGCTAGACGTTATCCAACGTGACAGATTCAAAGACCGCGCTTTAGGTTACTCGCTACACGGCATACATCGTGATGACTTGGAGATAACGCTAGGCGGGCACCTGATGAAACGTGAAGGCAGTCAGGGACAGAACAAAACATTTGTTATCGGCCTGAAATTGGCTCAGTTCGACTTCTTAAAACGTACAAATTCGAAGACTACCCCACTGCTGCTACTCGACGATATCTTTGACAAACTAGATGCACAGCGTGTAGAGCAGATAGTAAAGCTAGTTGCTGGCGATGAATATGGACAGATCTTCATCACCGACACTAATCGTGACCACCTGGATCTGATTCTTAGCAGATCGACACTCGACTATAAGATATTCCACGTAGACAACGGAGAAATACAAGAAATAAAGAAGGATGTTTAAACGCGACGTACACGATATCAAGGAACTTATCCTGAAAAACCTTAGAGTTCAAGGACTAGAAACGCCTCTGCTACAGAAGCGACTGATTGACTCATGGCCCGAGGTAGTTGGCAACATTGTGGCTAATTATACAGAAAGTCTTTATATCAAAAACCAAACGCTATATGTGCATCTTACAAATCCTGCCTTAAGAGCAGATATGTCGATGATGCGTGCAGAATTGGTAAGAAAACTGAATGCCCATGTAGGCAGCCAGGTAATAGCTGATATAAAGTTTAATTAAACAACCACGTTTACAGAGACATCAAATGGTTCTGTAGGTACAACATCTACTTTTTGGAAATCAAAGCAAACTCCTATCAGCAGCGGGAGTGGACTGGAAAGAGATGAAAGGAAGCGATCGTAATACCCTTTACCTCTACCCAACCGATGACCTTCGACATCAAAAGCCATACCAGGAACCAACACTGCATCAATATGCGTATCGGTTGGCACTGGTTTTCCAACTGGTTCCATTATACCAAATGCTCCTTTGCTAAGACTATCTGCACCTGTATAGCAGCAAAGCACCATTTCATCATCGCTTACGACCCTAGGCAAATACACTGTTTTGCCATCTGCCAACAGTTCGTCGATAAGATCATGTGTATCTACCTCATCGTTCAACGAATAATATGCCACAATAGTATCGGTACTATTAAGCATTGTTCTCAAGCGATCTACAATAGGCAGCGACAGTTCACACAGCTGCTGCTGAGTGAACTGTCGTTTGCGTTGACGCATCAGTGAACGAAGTTCGCATTTATGCATGTGCAATATACATGTTTAGCTGGCGTAACTCACTACAATCAGATGCTTTGGCCACCTGCTTGCCACTGCTACCTGCTGCAGGTTTCTGTGGGAATGCCCCTTCGTTATGGAACAATCGTAGAGTTTCGATAATTACAGGATCGTCCTGATTAAGATACTCTGTCCATGACTGTTCGCTATGAATATTGTAAATAATACGACTAATTGCAAATCGCTCTATCAATTTCTGCGACTTCTGTATCATCAAGTTGCGGCGCTTAAGACCATTCTTGTCAGCATAAACCACAAACTGCTCAAGAATATTCTGGCGTTTAAGGTATGTCTCCATATCCTTTACTTTAGTAATGGCACTAAGTTTAGCGCGATTCTGGTCGGTATAGGTAAACGCAAACTGAAGAATGAGTCCAGACATGGCAGCCTCCTTATAATAAGATGTGACACCTAAAGTATCCTCTGGGATAAATATGTCTGGAGTAATACCACCACCGCCAAATACAATACGTCCATTGTTAGTGTGATACTCAGGACCAGTATTCTTGATGCTATCCTTCGAGAAGAACTCACCATGCTGATAGCGTGTGAGCCAATCGTCATCGTAATGATTGCCATTGTTGTATGGTTTCTGGATGCATCGGCCTGAAGGTGTGTAATAACGGGCGATAGTAAGGCGAATCATTGAATGATCGCTGAATTCCATTGGTTTCTGAACCAATCCCTTTCCAAACGAGCGACGACCAATTATGGTACCGCGATCGTTATCCTGTATAGAACCAGCAAGAATTTCTGAAGCAGATGCGGAGCTCTCGTCAACCAGGACTACCAATGGTAAATGCTGATACGATCCTCGTCCATCTGCACGATAATCCTGACGTGGGAATGCACGTCCCTGAGTATAGACAATAAGTTGACCACGTGAAAGGAACTCGTTGGCAATCTGAACAGCCGACTCAAGATAACCACCAGTGTTTCCTCTAAGATCGATAACCAGATTACTGAAGCCTTGCTGAGAAAGTTTGGCCAATGCAATAAGCAATTCCGGGTATGTATTCTCACCAAAGTTACGAATCTTGATATATCCACACTCTTCGTCAAGCATATAGCATGCTGTCACACTTTTGGTAGGAATCTCACCACGAGTGATGGTAATGTGATGAATCTTATTTTCGCCATAGCGAATAATGCCTAGTTTCACCTTAGTATCCTTAGGACCTTTAAGGCGATGCATTGCTTCCTCGTTAGTTACCTTTTTACCCACAAATACAGAATCATCAACCTCAACAATCTTGTCACCAGCAATCACTCCTGCACGCTCGGCAGGACCATTGCCAATAACATTCTGTACACGGATGGTGTCCTGACGAATTGTAAACTCAATACCGATGCCAAAGAATGAGCCACGCAAATCATCGTTGGCTATTTCACCATCACGAGCACTGATATATACCGAATGAGGGTCGAGCTCTGCCAGAATCTGTGGCATAGCCTTCTCAACCAGATCATTGATATTTACGGTATCAACATACTGATCATCGATAATGTGCAGCAGGTTATTCAACTTATTACCACTGGAGTTGATGATATTAAGACGATTGCCCGAGAAATGGTTAGCATAAAATGTACCAATCACAATTCCGACAACCACACATACAGCCATCAGAAGAGGCATCAATCGATTTGTATTATTCTTACTCATTTTTCTATGTTTTCTAATCCTAAGTAGATAACTTCTATACCAGCACGCTCAAGCAGTTCGATTCCATCTGTGAGGCGGTATTTTTCACCATAGACCACACGCTTGATACCTGCCTGAATAATAAGTTTGGCACACTCAATGCAAGGCGAGGCGGTGATATAGATAGTGGCTCCTTCGCTGTTGTTGTTGCTACGAGCCAGTTTGGTTATAGCATTAGCTTCTGCATGAAGTACATATGGTTTGGTTACATTACCATCGTCCTCGCACACGTTTTCGAATCCACTAGGAGTACCATTATAACCATCACTGATGATCATCTTATCCTTGACCACCAGAGCTCCTACTTGACGACGTTTGCAATAGGAGTTTTCTGCCCAGATACGCGCCATGCGCAAATAGCGTGCATCCAGTTTACTTTGCTTGTCGTTTGATTCCATTTCTTTTAAGTAATGCATCAATGGTGGGTTCGCCACCTTTGAATCGTTTATATAATGTCATCGGATTCTCTGTTCCTCCCTTTGAAAGAATATTCTCACGGAAACTATCTGCTGTCTTCTTATCGAATATACCATGCTTCTTAAACACGCTGAATGCATCTGCATCAAGCACCTCGGCCCACTTATAGCTATAATAGCCTGCAGCATATCCGCCTGCCATAATGTGTGAGAACTGCACCGTCATACAAGTATCGGGCAACTGGGGAAGTACCATTGCCTTCTCCCAAGCCTTCTTCTCGAATGAGATAATATCATCAGTAAACTCATCTTTCTTAGTATAGTAAGCCATATCTAACAAGCCAAAGCTAACTTGGCGCAAACAAGCGTAAGCCACATTAAAGTTGCGACTTTTGACTATACGATCAATAAGTTCATCTGGCAATGGTTCGCCAGTCTGATAGTGGAAAGCAAAGGTACGCAGGAATTCTTTTTCGATAGAGAAATTCTCCATAAACTGCGATGGCAACTCAACAAAATCCCACCATACATTAGTGCCACTGAGACTCTCGAAACGGGTATTGGCAAACATTCCGTGAAGCGAATGTCCAAACTCATGGAGGAACGTTTCAACCTCACCCAAAGTGAGCAAAGCCGGCTTTTCCTCTGTTGGTTTGGTTAGGTTCATCACAACACTTACATGCGGACGAACATTCTTCACATTGTCAGGTCCGAAAGGTTTCTTCTGGTCTACACGTTCCTTCCATTGGCCCTGATATTCAGTCATCCAAGCCCCACCCTGCTTACCCTTACGAGGATGGAAATCGGCATAGAATACGGCGAGATAGGAACCATCCTTATCGTAAACTTCATAAGCCTTTACATCGGGATGATATACAGGGATATCCTTATTCTCTTTGAAGGTGATACCATAAAGGCGATTGGCTAAACCAAACACGCCATCGATAACCTTGGACAATTCAAAATAAGGACGAAGCATCTCTGCATCGATATTATACTTGGCAAGTTGTAACTTATGAGAATAAAACGAAAAATCCCATGGCTGTAACTGGAAATCCTTTCCCTCCATCTTACGCGCCATCTTCTCGATTGCCTCAATCTCCTTAATAGCTGTAGGCTTGTATGCAGAGATTAGTTCATTCAGCAACTTATAAACACTACGGACATTACCTGCCATACGATGTTTAAGCACATAGTCGGCATAGGTTTTGTGTCCCAAAAGCTGAGCTAACTCACGGCGTAAGTTTATCAGGCGCTTACATATCTCTATATTATTCTCTGAATTGTCATGTATACACTCAGTATTCTTGGCCATATACAACTGGCGACGAAGTTCACGCTGGGTTGAATAGGTCATGAATGGAGAATACGAAGGATAGTCGAGCGTAAACACCCAGCCATCTATTTCTTGCTCCTTTGCAGCTAATGCAGCAGCCTCGCGAGCTGTATCGGGCAGGCCATCAAGCTGACTCTCATCTGTGATATGAAGAGTAAATGCCTTGTTCTCTTTAAGCAGATTTTGCGAGAACTGTAAACTTAGCATCGAAGCCTCTTCTGTAAGTTGACGCAGACGCTCTTTTCCATTAGCATCAAGTAGTGCACCACTACGTACGAATCCATCGTAGCAGTTATCAAGCAACATTTTCTCCTCAGGAGTTAACTTTCTATGATGCTGATGTACATACTTTACGCGTTCGAATAATCGCTCATTTAGACGGATGTCGTTAGCATGTTTGGTAAGTATCGGACTCATCTTCTGGGCCAAAGCATCCATTTCATCATTAGTTTCAGCAGAAAGAAGATTAAAGAATACTGTAGAAACACGTCCTAACAGATCGTAATAACCATCCTTGTCCTTCTCATCATCTACACTGATAATGGTATTATCGAAGGTTGGTTTTGCAGGATTGTTGATAATCTTCTCTATCTGCTCATCGTCACGACGTATTCCCTCAAGCATAGCCTCTTCATAATCTTCCATACGGATACGATCAAATGGGGCTGTGTTGTGAGGCGTGTTATAAGGTTCGAAAAACGGATTCGTTCTCTCAATATTATCTTTCATATTCATACTAACATCTTTTGGGGAGCAAAGTTACTACAAAAAATTGATACTTTACAAAAACTATACATTAAAAAAAATGAAAACAATCCGATTAGCCATTTTATGTGGTGTAAAGTAGCCTTTCGAGCTGTGGAATCTCTATTCTACCTCGTCCTAGTGAAATCATCCCTTTGTGCTGCATCTCGTTAAGAATACGCGACACATTGAGTCGACTATCGTTCACCTCATCAGCCAACCGTGTCATCAGGATATTAAACATCTTATGACCTGCAGGATAGGTTGAGTGCTGAAACAAGAAGCGAATAACACGATCTTCAAGTGTCTGGGGCGGGCGAGTCCACACCTGATGCATCTTCTTCTGAGTCTGAGTGGCAAAGTGGTTCATAATATTCAAGCGGAACACAAGAAAATCCTCTGTCAATCGTATCACTTCTTCCTTATCTATAGTAATGAAGTTAACATCTGTCTGGGCAATAAAATCGTGAGTATAACGCTGATAATAACCAAACACTGATTCAAGTTGAAGAATATTAGGTGCCTGCATCTGTTCTTCGACCGAGTAACCATAATCATCAGCATAAGTTCGCACTTTAAGGCTACCATTTATCAAAAAATGAAGTTGGCTGCAGTTATCACCCGACTTAACAACTGTCTTGCCCGCCTCTATTTTCAAAAACCCAAATCTGGTGTGACCTGCAATTATCTCCAAATCATCACGGCTCATACCCAAAAACAACGGAAATTGCAACAACTTATCAAGCAACTGGAGTACAGCCATACATTAGTTCTGTATTTTGTTTTTTAATGATGGTGAATACCACACAGCATTATTGCCGTCGTTATCACTGTAAATAAGATAGGCCATAAGCTCTGAGTGTTGTTCGAGTAAATGCTTTGCCTTTTCTACCCCCATCACCATAAATGATGTTGCGTAAGCATCAGCTACAGCACAGCTTTTAGCAAAAACAGTTGCCGACAAGATGCTGTGCTGAACAGGATAGCCCGTCTTAGGATCTATAGTATGAGCATACCGTTTGCCATCCTTATAATAGAAGTTGCGATAGTTTCCGCTAGTTGCCATGGCTTTATCGGTAATAGCGACGATACTCTGAACGCCCTGATTTGCTCCAATCGAATCTTCTACAGGTTTAGAAATACCTACCCTCCATGGCTTTTGTTCTGGATTTAAGCCACTTGTAACAATCTCGCCACCTATCTCTATCATAAAGTTGGATATTCCCTTACTACGCAACAATCTTGCTACAACATCTGTACCATAGCCCTTAGCTATAGCTGAGCAATCCAGCATAATTCGGTCGTCATTCTTACATATCCTCCCATTTTCAAGCCTAACCTTTTTATAGCCTATTATCTGCATCAAGCTATCGACCTGCCCTTTGCTGGGTTCAAAGCCACTCTTGAATCCAAATCCCCAAGCATTAACCAGCGGTGCAACGGTAATATCAAATGCGCCATCAGTCTCATCAGATATTTTCATAGCCAAACGAAAAACATCAAGAAACATATCATTGAGTTTTACGTCCTTATTCTGATTTACTGCTGTGATAATCGAATTAGGATTGAATGGCGACAATGACTGGTCTACCTTGGCAAGTTCCTGATTAATACTATACGTAAGATCTGAATCGCACTGATAAGTTGCATGATAGAATGTGCCAAATACCTTGTCGGCACTCTTCTGATAAGGGATATTGCGCTGCTGGCGTATAATAAGTATTGTACCAACAATCAGCAGTACCAAGAAAGGTAGCTGCCACAGAAGTTTCTTATTTTTTGGATTCTGCATTAGTCTAGATGTCTATGATAACATTAAATGTTCCACCCAATCGGGTATCACCATAAATACCGAAACCTGGCACATACCATGTTTTTTCAAACTCACCCTCTTTGTGGGCAATACGACGTTTGTATCTAAGGCTCCATCCTAAATGCAACGGACCGTATATCTTAGCATCAACGCCAACTACAGCTTCGAACCAGTGGAAGTTGCACTGAGCATCCCTAATACCATAACCAGTATCCCACAACCAAATAGGATCAGGGAAATCTGGTCGAACAATATCAACCTTATACGAGGTAAAAGCATAGCGCAAGCCACCATACAGTCTATTCGCTCCATGTTTATCCTTTAACAGATTCTTATCGACACCAATTTTAAAATACGGAGCCGATGTAGTATAGTGAATCTTTGTCACATCATCGTTGTGATTAGCTTTTCCCAAGCCTGCCTCTACAATTGGGAACCACTCATCATGCAGGTTTATTCGCAACGCGCCTTCATACTGTCCGTTATCACTAAATGCCATCAGTCCTGCACCTACCAAGTCAAAAGACACAGCAAATCCTCGAAACATAGGTACAGAGTCTTTCTGAAATGAGAAAAACTTCTGAGCCTGCGATGGGAGTGCAGCGAAAGCCACAACAAGACTAATCGTTGTTCTTAGGATAGAGGTAGAAATGAACCGTTTGAGAGTCATAAGTTACCGAAGAATTATTAATCACAATTGAGTCGATATAGTTACAAGTATACTTCACATCAGTTATGGTATGGAAGTAGGCAGTATTGCAATCAACCGATTCGAAATGTGGATAGTCATATTTCTTAATCCACAACGTATCAGCAACATGCAGATTATTATCACTATTATCAAACTGAAACACAAGTACATCCTCTGGATGTGAGTAACTGATAGGCAAAGAAAACTCACTGATGTTGATCCCCTTATTATATAGAACAGAATCTAGAAGCTTTACGTCTACACCATCTTTACGAGTAGAAATAACTGTCATCGTATCAGTGAGTGTCCACGCCGTTCCATCGCTATTCTTTACCTGATACTGTGTTGTAACAGTAGCATCTACAGGACAGTCGATAGATGAGCATGCCATCATCAGCACCACTAGCAATATATAAGGGATATGCTTAATCATATTGTCTCTTCAATCTGATAATCATTACGTCCACTTGACGAACGACTTATCAAGTCGCCAAGGAATCCTGTCAGGAATAGTTGAGTTCCAAGTATCATCATCGTCAGAGCAATAAAGAAGAATGGCGAATCAGTTACTAGTCGCTGAGGGATATGATTGGCCAGACACCAAAGTTTATCAGCACCAATCCAAACAGCAGCAACAAAACCTATGAAGAACATCACTGTACCAAGGAAACCAAATACGTGCATAGGCTTCTTGCCAAATGTACTCAAGAACCATAGAGTGAGCAAATCAAGATAACCATTAACAAAACGGTTTAATCCCATAAACTTTGACGAGCCATACTTGCGAGCCTGATGCTGAACAACCTTCTCACCAATCTTATTGAAACCAGCATTTTTAGCGAGATAAGGTATGTAGCGATGCATCTCGCCATATACTTCTATGTTTTTTACAACAGCATTACGATAAGCCTTCAGACCGCAGTTAAAGTCATGCAAATTCTTTATCCCGCTGATCTTTCGAGCCGTGGCATTAAACAATTTAGTGGGTATAGTTTTTGAAATAGGATCATACCGTTTCTGCTTATATCCACTCACCAAATCGTAACCATCTTCCTTAATCATGCGATATAACTCAGGAATTTCATCTGGCGAATCCTGTAAGTCGGCATCCATAGTAATAACAACATCACCCTGGGCCTGTTCAAAACCACAATAAAGTGCAGGACTCTTCCCGTAATTTCTACGGAACTTAATACCCTTCACCACAGTGGGCTGCTTTTTATTCAAATCAGAGATAATCTCCCATGAACGATCTGTTGAACCATCATTAATAAAAATAACCTCATAACTAAAGTTATTGGCATTCATCACACGCTCTATCCAAGAATAAAGTTCTGGTATAGACTCATCCTCATTAAACAGGGGTATTACTACAGATATATCCATAATCTTATTTATTTTTCCTTTGCATTATCAAACCGATGGGAACACCCAATATAAATCCCAGCGATATATTAATAGTCAAAATATTAAGGGCATAATCTATTGGACGTGTAATAGCCATTTCAGCCAAACTATCGTCAACTACCTTAGTCATACCACATTGCTCCAGCATCATCTTTCCTTCATCAGTCGACATCATCTTTGCAAATGAGTTAACAAGATAGCCATTATCAAAATATGCAAAATACAAATAATGAACAACTGCAAGCAAAACGGCACCATAGAAGAAAACAAATATGGTATAAGCATAACTACGACCAAAAGAAATTTCCCCTTCTCTGCCTACATCACGAAACTTACGCAATCGACTTGCAACAAAGAATGGACTAACTAAGGCCATAATCAGAGATGCCATAGCCATAATCGAATTGTTGAGCCCAATAATATAGCTAATAAAACTAGTAATCCACAATAATGCCAGAAAAAAACCATCCTGACGGGCATAAGCCTTTAATTGTATATATTCTGATGCTGTCATTTTTAACATTTAATCTTTCAGGGTGCAAAATTACGCATTTTCCGGCATATAAAAGGGTCTTTGTCTCAAAAAATAGTTAAAATATAGAAAGTTTTCACATTTTATTATACATTTCTCACTTTTTTGTTGTACCTTTGCACCCGCTTTCAAGGGTAAGTCCTGTACGGCCAGCTCCCTTTGAATCCCCCAGGGTGGGAACGCAGCAAGGGTATTAGGTTGTAGCGGCGCGATGCAGATCGCTTACCCACCCGCCTCTTTAGCTCAGTTGGCCAGAGCACGTGATTTGTAATCTCGGGGTCGTTGGTTCGAATCCGACAAGAGGCTCGATATTAGGATAGCTTTAAAAGCTATCCTATTATATTTTTGTCTATTATATAAACATTATTTGCAAAGTACCTAAAGAACAATTTTTCTTTAAGTACTTTGCAATTGAAAACAAGTTAGAAAAATAATATGCAACAATATAAACGAAAAAGCCCCGAGAATATTGTATTCTCGAGGCTCTTCTTTAAAAAAGACGGCGGCTTCCTACTCTCCCGCATTGCATTGCAGTACCATCG
>ONYZ01000030.1 GCA_900322175.1 uncultured Prevotella sp. | reverse complement strand
CGAAACGGACGAGGCCAGCGACTCCACGATAGGAAACGATGTGGCGCTGTCAGCCTCGATGAAGACGGGTATCTCCGAGAAGTCCAGACGGCGTTCCTTCGAGAAGGTCTGCATGGGATAGAGCACGCCGTAGCGACGGGCATAGCCCTCGAAGACCTGCAGGGGAACGGAGCCTGCGGTATGCAGGAAGAGCGCCTCCTCCCTACCCTTGCAGAGCTGCGGCAGGAGCGTAGGCAGCACGCTGTCCTTCAAGGCGCAGATATAGACGTCGGCCTCCCTGGTCACACGGTCTATGTCGGTCACTGGCTCGGCGCTGACTGCTGTTGCCAGTGTTTCCGCAGCTTCCACGGTACGGCTATACACCTGCACTATCTCGTGGCCCGCACCTTTCAATGCCGGCCCTAAGTGTGTGGCCAAACGACCCGCCCCTATCAGTACTATTCTCATCTTATTATCAATTATCAGACATCAGAACTTGTTCAGGTGGACATTTTCCCACTTCAGGCGGTCCTCGTTCTGGGGTTTGCGCTCATCAGCCTTATGACCGACCGCCAGGACACAGAGCACCGAAAGATTCTCGGGTATGTCGAGGATACCACGAATCACGGTGTCGGCGCTGGTGCCGTCAGCCAGTCCGCGACCACGCATCTGCACCCAGCAGGAGCCCAGTCCCAGTTCCTCAGCCTGATACTGCATAGAGATGGCGGCAATGCTGCCATCCTCCACCCAACAGTCGTTCTGCAAGGGGTCGCCCAGCACCACAACAGCCAGTGCAGCACCTTTGATAAGCTGTCCGCCCATGTCCTTGGCGTCCGAGAGTTTCTCCAGATCGGTTTTGTCGTCGACCACCACAAACTGCCAGGCACGCTGTCCCTTTGACGTGGGTGACATCAGGGCTGCCCTGAGTATCTGTTTCACATCCTCTGCGCTCACTTCCTCGCCCGTGAACTTGCGGTGCGAACGGCGCTGTTGTACTAAATCGCTGAAATTCATAATTGTCAAACTTATTTAATAATGTTGCAAAGGTACTTAAAAAATCAGTAACTGCCAAATTCCGACGTCCAAATATTTGGTTGTTACACAGAAATGGTATAACTTTGCAGTATGAAAGTCACCATCCATACAGACACCGCCACGCTGCCTGCCCTACCTAAGGGTAGCTACTTCCACAGTCGCGAGCTGATGGAGATATGCGAGGCTACACCCAAACAGAAACCGTATATGGTGTTGGTGACCGACAGCGAGGGGCGCGAACTGAGTCACATGCTGGGGATAGTACGACTGCGCACAGCCATACTGCCACCCTGGCTGCTGATGAACTGCACAGTACTGGGCGAAGGAGTGTATGCCGACACGGAGCGTAAAGACGAACTTATGAGCGAGATGCTGAGCGCACTGACGCACAAGATGGACAAGCACGCACTGTTTATAGAGGTGAGCCACCTGAGTCAGAAGATGCTGGGATACAAGCTGCTGCGACAACTGGGTTACTATCCGGTGAACTGGGTGAGTATACACAACTCGCTGCATCGCCGGGCACCCGAAGAGCGCATAACCGAAAAGCTACAGCGCAAGATAGACCACGCACACCAGCGCGGAGCGCGCACCGAACTGGTAGAGACTGAGGACGACCTGAAGGCATTCTCAAAACTGCTGCGCAAGCACCACATGCTGAAACCTAAGCGATATATTCCCGACGATACGT
Source organism: uncultured Prevotella sp. (assembly GCA_900322175.1). Classification (GTDB taxonomy): domain Bacteria; phylum Bacteroidota; class Bacteroidia; order Bacteroidales; family Bacteroidaceae; genus Prevotella. Next base: position 31,680 of record ONYZ01000030.1, on the reverse strand, counting down.
TCTTCCGCCGACTGATGGACAGCAAGGGCGGCGACCTGTATGTGACTAAGTATCACGGATGGGTGATAGCATGCGCGGCTGTGGTGTACAGCGGGGGCGACGCGTATCTGTGGTACTCGGCATTCCGCCGTAAATCATTCATAAAACTACATCCCGACACAATAGTAGTGTGGGATGTGATGAAACGTACATACGAACAGGGATACCAGCACATGAGGTTTATGGACGTGGGGCTGCCCTACGGCCGTAATCCTTTCCGCGAGTTTATACTAAGATTCGGCGGAAAGGAGCAGAGCACCTACCGCTGGTTCCGCTTCTCGATAAAATGGGTGAACAGACTGCTGGCGTGGATCAACCGCGAATAGCTATACTATTGCAGCGGATCGGCATCCTTGCTCAGTTCGCCATCGCTGCCACTCATTACGGCATTTATCTCATTATCGCTGGCATTCATGTCGACAGACTTGTCCTTGGGGATGTCGGGCACCGCAAGGGCGGCTCCGTGGTCAACCAGACCTGAATTGGCAATAGAGTCGATAGTAGCCGAATCGGTAATCAACGGACGATACTCGATTTCTTCCTCGACAATCTCTGTGCGCTGCTCTGAGCGACCGCGACATGCCATCAATGTGAGAATTGAGAGGGCAAGAATTAGAAGATTTTTATTCATATCTGTTGTGGTTATAAAATTAAATACGTTCTACTTGTTTTACACCCTTGACAGTGCGTAGCTTCTTGAGCAGAGCTTCGAGTCGTGAGGTGTCTTCGAGCATCACCACGATGTTGCCGCTGAACAGACCGTCGTGGCTGTCGATATTGATGCTGCGCAGTACCAGTTTTTCTTCTTTCGAGATGATAGAGGTAAGATTGTTGACAATACCGATATCATCATTGCCGATGACGCGGAGCGAGATGCTGTACTGCGAAGAGCCCTTGCCGCTCCACTTGGCCTTGACGATGCGATAGCCAAAACGGCGACGCAACTCGGGGGCATTGGGACAGTCGCAACGATGAATCTTGATGCCGCCATTGATGGTGACAAAGCCAAACACATCGTCGCCATAGATGGGCGAGCAACACTTGGCCAACTGATAATCCAGACCTTTCAGGTTACGGTCGATAACCAGCACATCGTCGTTGACAGCTGTATTAAGACCAGCAATCTTCGACTCGTCGAGCTCGAACTCAGCAGCCGAACGGGCTTGGTTATCTCCTGTAACTACAGACTCTTTATCCCTGAGTTCCAAGAACTTATCCAGCACATTATTAGTATCCACCACCCCGTCGGCGATGGCCTTATAGAAGTCGCTCACCTCCTTGTAGCCCATCTTACGGATGACGTTGAACATGATGCCATCGTCATGCTCTATCTTGCGGTTCCGGAACTTGCGTTCAAGCATCTCCTTGGCAAAAAGTCCGTCCTTCACTTGGGTCTCCTTGAGTGCGAGACGTATCTTGCTCTTGGCTCGCGAGGTCTTGACGATATTGAGCCACTCCTGACGTGGTTTCTGATTAGCAGATGTAAGGATCTCTACCTGATCGCCGCTCTTAAGCTGATAACGGATGGGCACTACCCTACCATTGATTCGGCCACCCGTGCACTGATTGCCTAGTTTGGAGTGGATGTGATAAGCAAAGTCGAGCACAGTGGCACCTACGGGGAACTTCCACAGATCGCCCGCTGGGGTGAATACAAACACCTCGTCTTCGTACAGGTCCATCTTAAACTGGTCCATAGCGTCCAGACCGTCGGCATGTTCAAGCATGGTGCGGATATTGGTGAGCCACTCGTCGAGACCTGTCTCGCCCTTCACGCCCTTATAGCGCCAGTGGGCGGCCACACCGCGTTCGGCTATCTCGTCCATTCGTTCGGTGCGTATCTGCACCTCTACCCACTTCTGCTCAGGCCCTAGCACAGTGATGTGCAGCGACTCGTAGCCGTTGGACTTAGGCACCGAGAGCCAGTCGCGCAGGCGTTTGGGGTTGGGCTGATACATATCGGTGATGATAGAGTAAGCCTGCCAGCACTGCATTTTCTCCTGCTGTATCGGACAGTCGATGATAATGCGGATGGCAAACAGATCGTAGACGCCCTCGAACGGGCACTTCTGCTTCTGCATCTTCTGCCAGATGGAGTGTATCGACTTGGTGCGCCCCTTGATGTGGCAACGTATGCCGGCTGCCATCATCTTCTGCTCAACAGGCTTGATGAATCGCTCTATATACTCATCGCGCACCTGCTTGGTAGCGCTCAGTTTCTCGCGGATGTGATAGTAGGCATCGTGCTCCATGTACTTGAGCGACAGGTCTTCGAGTTCGCTCTTAAGCTTGTACAATCCCAACTTATGTGCCAATGGGGCATAGAGATAGGCAGCCTCTTGCGAGACCTCAAGTTTAGCCTCCTGATTCTCGGTGTCGCGTATCTGGCGCATCAGGTTTACACGATTGGCTATCATGATAAGAATGACACGCATATCCTCGGCAAACGACAGCAGCAAGTTGCGGAAGTTCTCGCTCTCTACTGCGGGATTCTTGTCGTAGAGTTTCTGTATGCGGTCCAGACCGTGAAGTATGCGGGAAACAGACTCACCGTGAGTCTTCTCTACCTCATCGAGGGAGATGTTGCCCGCCTCGATGTCAGGTATCAGCTCTACGGCTATGATGGCATCGCCCTTAAGTCCGATCTCCTCGGTCAGGATGTCGGCCGTCTGGTGCGCCATGAGTTTTTTCTGTTCGTATGTAAATGCAAATTTTTCTGCCATAAATATAAAATTTCGGCACAAAGATAAGAAAATCATACGAAGATTATGCAGATTACACAGATTATTTTTATTTTTTTCGGCTTTATCTTGCTTTATCTAAGTTTTTTTTGTACCTTTGCGGCATATATCTAAATACCTATTTATATTATGTTAGACGAAAAAGACTTGAAACAAATTGCTCTGAAGGGAATAACCAAGGAGCAGATCGAGAACCAACTGAATGAGTTTAAAACAGGTTTCCCATTCCTGAAGCTGGAAGCTGCGGCTGGTATAGGCAATGGTATCGTTGCCCCTGATGCCGACGAGCGCAAACAGCTGGTTGAAGCATGGAACGAGTACAAGGCCGAGGGTAAGCGAGTAGTAAAATTCGTGCCCGCCAGTGGTGCTGCTAGCCGCATGTTCAAGAACATGTTTGCATTTGTGGATGCCGACTACGACGTGCCTACAACGGATTTTGAGAAGAAGTACTTCGACCAGATTGAGAACTTTGCATTCTTCGATGCGCTGGACGAAGTGTGCCAGAAGAACGAGGGCAAGGGCATAAAGGCGCTGATGGCCGAGGGTAAATATAAGGCTGTGGCTGCCAACATGCTGAAGGCCGAGGGACTTAACTATGGACAGTTGCCTAAGGGACTGCTGCTGTTCCACAAGTATGCCGAGGGTCCACGCACGCCTATGGAGGAGCATCTGGTGGAAGGCGCACTATATGCTGCCAGCAACGGCGAGGCACACGTACACTTCACCGTGAGCCACGAGCACATGGAGCTTTTCAAGGCAAAGGTGGCCGAGAAGGCAGATTTCTTTGCCAAGAAGTACGGCATCAAGTATGACATAACATTCTCTGAACAGAAGCCCAGCACTGATACCGTTGCCGCTAATCCCGACAACACTCCATTCCGCAACGATGACGGCAGTCTGCTGTTCCGCCCAGGCGGACACGGTGCTCTGATCGAGAACCTGAACGAGATAGAGGCCGACGTAATCTTCATCAAGAACATCGACAACGTGGTACCCGACCGCCTGAAGCCTGAGACCGTAGAGTGGAAGCAGGTGATAGCAGGTGTGCTGGTAACTCTACAGAAGAAGGCGTTTGAGTATCTCCGCAAACTGGATGCAGGCGCTAGCGAGGCCGAGCTACAGGAGATTGCAGAGTTTGTGGCCAAGAATCTGTGTACGGACGCTAAGAATAATAAGGTTGACGCAGAGTATCTACGCACCAAACTGAATCGTCCAATGCGCGTGTGCGGGGTGGTAAAGAATGTAGGCGAGCCTGGCGGTGGTCCATTCCTTACATACAATCAGGACGGTACAGTGAGTCTGCAGATTCTGGAGAGCAGTCAGATAGACACCAACAACGAGGCATATATGAAGATGTTTACCCAGGGTACACACTTCAACCCAGTAGATCTGGTTTGCGCCGTGAAGGATTATCAGGGCAGTCCGTTCAATCTGCCTGAGTTCGTAGACAAGACCACAGGTTTCATCTCGTCGAAATCGAAGGCTGGCAAGGAGCTGAAGGCGCTGGAGCTGCCGGGACTGTGGAACGGAGCCATGAGCAACTGGAGCACAGTATTCGTTGAGGTGCCACTGGGAACATTTAACCCCGTAAAGACAGTTAACGATCTTCTGCGCGAACAGCATCAGTAAATAAGAATCCTCTCCGAACTGGAGGGGATTTCTTTTTTATTAAAGTACTTTGTCAATCATCGAATCAATAGCTTCGATACCCTTATCAGTACACATACCTCGCAGCGACACAAACACTATGTTGCGGAAGACATCCTCGATGCTATACTTGCGATAGAGTTCCTTCTCCATAATATACGCACCCATAGCGTCGAACATCAGTCCTGCAATCTCGTAATTCACATCCTTGCGGAAGTAGCCCTCGTTGATACCGCGCTGCATAAATCGAAGACTATTCTCGCGCATGTGATTATTCTGCTCTATCAGGAAATACTGTATCTGAGGATAGCGTACCATCTCGGAGAAGAACAGTGGGTTGGTGCTCTTAAAGTCGGCCACCTTCATGTGATATACCTCCAGCAATATCTCCATCACATTATTACAATTGCTGATAACTTTCTCCATATTTTTGAGACGCTTTTTGAAGTGGATTACTACCACATCAAACAACAGTGATTCCTTATTCCCGTAAAGTTCATATATAGTTCGCTTGGATATACCCAACTGCTTGGCAACGTCGTCCATCCTTACAGAATTAATACCGTACTTAAGGAAGAGTTTCAATGCGACTCCAGGTATTCGACCACGAATACGTTTCTTATACTTTGAAATTTCAAGGTTTTCCTGCATAATCATCCAATTTGGGAGCAAAGTTACTAAAAAAAACGAAAAACCCAAATGTTTTTCAATAGTTTTTTGTATTTTTGCGGCCGTATTTCAGAATAATCACAAAAATATTAATAATACACTATGGTTAAGATCTCGAAAGAAGCCGCACTCGAATATCACGAGAGCGGACGCCCAGGTAAAATCGAAGTAAAGCCTACCAAGGCTTATCGTACACAAACAGACTTAAGTCTTGCCTACTCTCCAGGAGTAGCCTACCCATGTCTGGAGATTCAGGAGAATCCAGACGATGCGTATAAGTATACAGACAAGGGTAATCTGGTAGCAGTAATCTCAAACGGCACAGCTGTACTGGGACTTGGCGACATTGGCGCGCTGAGCGGAAAGCCTGTAATGGAGGGTAAAGGACTGCTGTTTAAGATTTATGGCGGTATCGACGTGTTTGATATCGAGGTGGCCGAGAAGGACCCTGAGAAGTTCTGTGAAGCTGTAGAGCGTATCGCCCCAACATTCGGCGGTATCAACCTGGAGGATATCAAGGCGCCTGAGTGCTTCTATATCGAGGACCGACTGAAGAAGACACTCGACATCCCCGTGATGCACGACGACCAGCACGGAACTGCTATCATCAGCGCTGCCGGACTGAAGAACGCAATGGAGGTGATAGGCAAGGATATAAAGAAGGTAAAGATAGTAGTGAACGGTGCCGGAGCCGCTGCCATCAGTTGTACCAAACTGTATATGGCCATCGGCGCACAGAAGGAGAACATCGTGATGCTTGACTCAAAGGGTGTAATCTCGACAGAGCGCACCGACCTGAACGAGCAGAAGAAGTTCTTTGCCACAAGCCGCACTGACATCCACACTCTGGCCGAGGCCGTGAAGGATGCTGACGTATTTGTAGGTCTGTCGAAAGGTAACGTGCTGTCGCAGGATATGGTTAAATCGATGGCTAAGGACCCTGTAATCTTTGCTTTGGCCAACCCTGTGCCTGAGATCAGCTACGAGGACGCTATGGCAGCTCGCCCAGACGTACTGATGTCGACTGGTCGTACAGACTATCCTAACCAAATTAACAACGTAATCGGATTCCCATACATCTTCCGTGGTGCGCTTGACGTTCACGCTAAGGCCATCAACGAGGAGATGAAACTGGCAGCAGTTCACGCCATCGCCGATCTGGCCAAGCAGCCTGTGCCCGATGTAGTAAACGATGTATATAAGGTGAATAACCTGACATTCGGTCGCAACTACTTTATCCCCAAACCTGTCGACCCACGCCTCATCACCGAGGTATCATCGGCTGTAGCCAAGGCTGCCATCGAGAGTGGCGTAGCCCGTAAGGAGATTAAGGACTGGGACGAGTACAAGCGTTCGCTGTCAGTACTGCTGGGTCAGGAGACCAAGCTTACACAAAAGCTCTACGCTACTGCTGCAGCTCACCCACAGCGCGTGGTATTTGCCGAGGCTGTACACCCGACAATGCTTAAGGCTGCCGTACAGGCCAAGGCCGAGGGTATCTGCTACCCCATCCTGCTGGGTAACGACGAGGTTATAACCAAGATGGCCGCTTCGCTCGACCTTAGTCTTGATGGCATCGAGATAGTAAATCTGCGCCATCCCGACGAGCAGGAGCGCCGCGAGCGCTATGCACGCATACTGACAGAGAAGCGCCAGCGCGAGGGATACACATTCCAGGAGGCTAACGACAAGATGTTTGAGCGCAACTATTTCGGTATGATGATGGTAGAGACTGGCGAGGCCGACGCATTCATCACTGGTCTGTACACCAAGTACTCTAACACCATCAAGGTAGTAAACGAGGTAATCGGTATCCGTCCAGAGTACAAGCACTTTGGTACTATGCACATCATCAACTCGCCAAAGGGTACCTACTACATCGCCGACACCATGGTGAACGAGAACCCCGACCGCGAGACACTGCTCGACATCTCGAAACTGATATCTACCGCAGTAAGATTCTTCAACGAGAAGCCTGTAATCGCTATGGTATCACACTCTAACTTCGGTAGTAGCACCAGCGACGGAGCTCTGAAGGTGAAGGACACTGTGGCCAAGATGCACGAACTGTATCCAGACCTGCCTATCGACGGTGAGATGCTACTGAGCTTTGCTCTCGACAACGAACTGAGAGACCAGGAGTTCCCATTCACAAAACTGAAGGGCGAGAAGGTTAACACACTGGTATTCCCCAACCTGACATCGGCACGCTCATCTTACAAGATGCTGCAGATGCTGGGAAGCGATGCAGAAATCATCGGCCCGATCCAGATGGGACTGAACAAGCCTATCCACTTTATCGACTTCGGCGCAAGTGTACGAGATGTCGTAAATATCGTGGCTGTTGCGACAATTGATGCGTATGTGGACAAAATTAAGAGCAAATTGTCAGCAATAGGCAAGTAATTGCTTACACATTATTATATTATAGGCCTCTTTTTTGTGCTCGGACACAAAAAAGAGGCTATTTTTTATCTTTTTGCCTTGATATACATCAATAAACTTTCAAAATGATAGTAATTTTGAGAAAAAAGCGATAAAAAGTTTGCTATTTCAAAAATTTGATGTAATTTTGCAACCGAAAATTAAAATCAAACAACAATAAACAAAAAAAAGAATTACAATTATGAATGCAGCAAAAGTTGTAGAAGATTTGAAGCAGCGCTTCCCTAATGAGCCGGAGTACATCCAGGCAGTTTCTCAGGTACTTCCTACTATCGAGGAGGAGTATAACAAGCACCCCGAGTTTGAAAAGGCAAATCTGATTGAGCGCCTTTGCATCCCCGATCGAGTTTGCGAGTTCCGTATCACATGGGTTGACGACCAGGGTAAGGTACAGACCAACATGGGTTACCGTATCCAGCACAACAACGCTATTGGCCCTTACAAAGGTGGTCTGCGTTATCACAAGAGTGTAAACCTGGGTATCCTGAAGTTCCTGGCTTTCGAGCAGACTTTCAAGAACTCTCTGACAACTCTGCCAATGGGTGGTGCTAAGGGAGGTTCAGACTTCTCACCACGTGGCAAGAGCGACGCTGAAGTAATGCGTTTCTGTCAGGCATTCATGAACGAGCTTTATCGCGTAATCGGTCCTGATGAGGACGTACCTGCTGGTGACATCGGTGTAGGTGGTCGTGAGGTTGGCTATCTGTTCGGACAATACAAGAAGCTCACACATCAGTTCCAGGGAGTACTGACTGGTAAGGGTCTCTCATTCGGTGGTTCACTCATCCGTCCTGAGGCTACTGGTTACGGTTGCGTTTACTTCCTGACTTCAATGCTGGCTACTCGCGGCATCGAACTGAAGGGTAAGAAGGTGCTGATTTCCGGTTCAGGTAACGTAGCTCAGTATGCTACCGAGAAGTGCCTGCAGCTGGGTGCTATCCCAATGACACTATCTGACTCTGACGGTTACATCTACGATCCAGACGGAATCACATTCGAGAAGCTCGAGTATGTAAAGGAACTGAAGAATGTTGAGCGCGGACGTATTAAGGAGTACGCTGAGGAATATCCTAATGCAGTATATCACGCTGGTGAGCGTCCTTGGCACGAGAAGGCTGATATCGCTCTGCCTTGCGCTACTCAGAACGAAATCAACGGTGAGCAGGCTCAGGCCCTGATTGACAACGGTGTTATCGCTGTAGCCGAAGGTGCTAACATGCCTTCACTGCCTGAGGCAATCAAGATCTTCCAGGATGCTAAGATCCTGTACGCTCCTGGTAAGGCTTCTAACGCTGGTGGTGTATCAGTATCAGGTCTTGAGATGAGCCAGAACTCTGAGCGTCTGAGCTGGACTGCTAAAGAGGTTGACGACTACCTGAAGCGCATCATGAACGACATCCACGAGAACTGCGTGAAGTACGGTACACAGGCTGATGGCTACATCAACTATGTAAAGGGTGCTAACGTAGCCGGATTCATGAAGGTGGCTAACGCAATGATGGCTCAGGGCATCGTATAAGAATAAGAATGTAACCTTGGTTTACGCCGAGGTTACTTTAATGATGCCACGGTATCATTTAAGACAGAAATAAAGCCATTAACTTGTACATATGATAGTTAGTAAAAGTAAAGTATAAAAGGTTAAAACTGGAATGGGAGGGGCTAGCTCGTGAGAGTTGGTCCTTCTTTTTTGTTAAATAAGCATAAATTTCAGCCACTTCCAACCTCTAGCCACTAACCTCTCACTACTTTTTTGTACCTTTGCACCCGATTTTCTCCCCCATAGGGGGGAATAGGGGCCGGAACAGGCGCTAGCTCCTATCTATTATTAACCCTTTAAATACGGTCTGGTAAACGTCTGTGCAGACCCCGCCCCGACAAACAAACGAGGGGCACAAATTATAAATTATGTCAGAATTAACAAAGAACGTTAAGCCACTCGACGATTTCAATTGGGACGAGTTCGAGAACGGAACAGTTGCTAACATCAGCAAGGAAGAGCTCGACAAGGCTTACGACGAAACCCTGAACAAGGTTGCCGACCATCAGGTAGTAGAGGGCACAGTTATCTCTATTGACAAGAAGGAAGTTGTTGTCAACATCGGCTACAAGAGCGACGGTATCATCCCCGCTTCTGAATTCCGCTACAACCCAGATCTTAAGATCGGCGACAAGGTAGAGGTTTACGTAGAGAGCGCTGAAGACAAGAAAGGTCAGCTGATCCTCTCTCACAAGAAGGCACGTCTGAGCCAGTCTTGGGAGAAGGTTAACGAGGCTCTCGAGGCAGACGCTATCATCCAGGGTTACATAAAGTGCCGCACTAAGGGCGGTATGATCGTTGACGTATTCGGTATCGAGGCATTCCTCCCCGGATCACAGATTGACGTTCACCCAATACGCGACTACGACCAGTTCGTAGGCAAGACTATGGAGTTCAAGGTTGTTAAGATCAACCAGGAGTTCCGCAATGTAGTTGTATCTCACAAGGCTCTCATCGAGGCTGAGCTCGAGGCACAGAAGAAGGAGATCATCGGTAAGCTCGAAAAGGGTCAGATCCTCGAGGGTACCGTTAAGAACATCACTTCTTACGGTGTATTCGTTGACCTCGGTGGTGTTGACGGACTCATCCACATCACTGACCTGTCTTGGGGCCGCGTAGACGATCCTCACAAGGTAGTTGAGCTCGACCAGAAGATCAACGTTGTTATCCTTGACTTCGACGATGAGAAGCGTCGTATCGCTCTCGGTCTGAAGCAGCTCACTCCACATCCTTGGGATGCTCTGGATGCTGACCTCAAGGTGGGCGACCACGTTAAGGGTAAGGTAGTCGTTATCGCTGACTACGGTGCATTCGTTGAGATCCAGCCAGGTGTTGAGGGTCTGATTCACGTATCAGAGATGTCATGGAGCCAGCACCTCCGTTCAGCTCAGGAGTTCCTGAAGGTTGGCGACGAGGTAGAGGCTGTTATCCTGACTCTGGACCGCGACGAGCGCAAGATGTCTCTCGGTATCAAGCAGCTCCGCGAGGATCCATGGGAGGCTATCGAGACCAAGTATCCTGTTGGCAGCAAGCACACTGCAAAGGTTCGCAACTTCACCAACTTCGGTGTATTTGTTGAGCTCGAGGAGGGTGTTGACGGCCTGATTCACATCAGCGACCTTAGCTGGACTAAGAAGGTTAAGCATCCTTCAGAGTTCACACAGGTAGGTGAGCAGATTGAGGTTGTAGTTCTGGATATCGATAAGGAGAACCGTCGTCTTTCACTCGGTCACAAGCAGCTCGAGGACAATCCTTGGGATGTATTCGAGGGTAAGTACGCTGTAGGTTCTATCCACGAGGGTAAGATCAGCGAGATGCTCGAGAAGGGCGCCGTTATCGCTCTCGAGGAGAACGTTGAGGGCTTCGCTACTCCTAAGCACCTCGTTAAGGAGGATGGCTCACAGGCTCAGGCTGGTGAGACTCTCCTGTTCAAGGTTATCGAGTTCAACAAGGATTCTAAGCGTATCATCCTCTCTCACAGCCGCACCTTCGAGGATCCAGCTCGTGAGGAGAAGAAGGCCGCTAAGAAGCCATCTCGCAAGAACGACTCTCCAAAGATCGAGAATGTAGCCGCTAGCACAACACTCGGTGATCTCGATGTTCTGGCTGAACTGAAGGCTAAGATGGATAAGGGCGAGAAGTAATTTATCCCCTACCCTATAAAACCTGTCCCTCCGATTCACTTCGGAGGGATTTTTTGTTTGGCACGGTATTTGCATATTCTAGGGCAGAACATTAATAAATAAGTATAAGAATTATGCAGAAAGGTAACATCGGGGTTACGACCGAGAACATCTTCCCCGTTATCAAAAAGTTTCTCTATAGCGATCACGAGATTTTCATCCGCGAGATGGTATCAAACGCCGTAGATGCTACACAGAAGTTGAAAACTCTGGCACAGCAGGGCGAGTTCAAAGGCGAACTGGGAGACCTAACTGTTCGTGTAAACCTCGACACTGATAAAGGTACTATCACCATCAGCGATCACGGTATCGGAATGACCGAGGAGGAAATCGACAAGTACATCAACCAGATTGCATTCTCGGGTGTGACCGACTTCCTCGAGAAATACAAGGACAACGCCAACAATATCATCGGCCACTTCGGACTGGGATTCTACTCTAGCTTCATGGTATCAAAGAAGGTTGAGATCATCACCAAGAGCTATAAGGATGGCAGCAAGGCTGTAAAGTGGAGTTGCGACGGAAGTCCTGCATACGAGATAGACGATGCTGAGCGTGCTGACCACGGATCAGACATCATCCTCTACATCGACGATGACTGCAAGGAATTCCTTGAGAAGTACAAGCTTGAGGGACTGCTTAACAAGTACTGCAAGTTTATGGCAGTGCCAGTAGCATTCGGCAAGAAGACCGAGTGGAAAGACGGCAAGCAGGTAGACACCGACGAGGACAACGTCATCAACAACGTAGAGCCACTGTGGACCAAGACTCCAAGCACACTGAAGGACGAGGACTACAAGAGTTTCTATCGCACACTCTACCCGATGAGTGATGAGCCATTGTTCTGGATCCATCTGAACGTGGACTACCCATTCAACTTGACTGGTATCCTGTACTTCCCAAAGATTAAGTCGAGCATTGAACTGCAGAAGAACAAGATTCAGCTGTACTGCAACCAGGTATTCGTAACAGATCAGGTAGAGGGTATCGTACCAGAGTTCCTCACTCTACTGCATGGTGTAATCGATTCACCAGATATTCCTCTGAACGTAAGCCGCTCATATCTGCAGAGCGACCGTGAGGTTAAAAAGATTTCTACATATATCACAAAGAAGGTTGCTGACCGCCTGAAGGCTATCTTCAATGAGAATCGCAAGGAGTATGAGGAGAAGTGGGATGACCTGAAGCTCTTCATCAACTACGGAATACTCTCAGAGGAAGGTTTCTACGATCGCGCTAAGGATTTTGCTCTCTTCAAGGATACTGAGGGCAAGTACTTCACCTTCGATGAGTACAAAACTCTGATTGAGGCCAATCAGAAGGATAAGGACGACCAATTAGTTTATCTCTACGCTACCGACAAGGAGGAGCAGTACTCATATATTAAGGCAGCTCAGGATAAGGGCTACAGCGTGCTGTTGCTCGACGGACAGCTTGACGTACCAACAATCCAAACTCTGGAGCAGAAGTTTGAGAAGTGTCACTTTACACGTGTAGATGCCGACATCATCGACCGTCTGATTGTAAAGAGCGATGCACCAAAGAGCAACCTGAGCGAGGATCAGAGTGACAATTTGTCAGCCGTATTCCGTACCCAGCTGCCAAAGATTGACCACACAGAGTTTATGGTTCAGGTAGACGCACTCGGTGCCGAGGCACGTCCTGTAGTAATCACACAGAATGAGTATATGCGCCGTATGAAAGAGATGAGCAAGTTCCAGCCTGGAATGGGATTCTACGGACAGATGCCAGACTCATTCAACCTTGTACTGAACTCAGACCACCCACTGGTTAAGAAGGTACTTGACGAAAGTAGTTCTGCTACTGAGGATGCTCTGAAACCAATCGTAGCCGAACTGAAGGGTCAAGAGGCTCGACTGGCAGCAATCCGTGCCGCACAGGACAAGAAGAAGTACGACGAACTGACACAGGAGGATAAGGACATGAAGGCCGAAGCCGAGAAGGCTGTACAGGAACAGAAGGACAAGAAGCAGGCTGTAATCGCCGACTATGCCAAGGGCAACTCGGTAGTTCACCAGCTTATCGATCTGGCTCTGCTACAGAACGGAATGCTTAAGGGCGAAGCACTCGATAAGTTCCTGAAGCGAAGCGTAGAACTTATTAAGGGATAAAAAGAATAGTTCATGAAGCAATCAGTAAATCTGATTAAATATAAAGAAAGCTCCCAAATTCGGGAGCTTTTTTATTTCGGTAATTCGATTGTTACTCGGCATCCTTCGTGATATCCTGTATCAAATACAAGGTCGCCGCCTAAACTCTTAGAATGTCGCTTAGCTAGTGGCAGACCTAAACCAAGGCCCTCAGACAAATCGCCCTCGCGAACGAACGGCTTGAATATCAGCTCATTAGCATCGATATTCAATCCAGGCCCCACATCCTGCACAGTGAATCGCACCTTGGTATCAGTCTGTGTAACCATCAACTTGATATTTGTACCATCAGTATACTTGGCCGCATTATAAAGCAACTCACGCAGAGTGCGCATAAGATACAAACGATTGGTAAGTATACATAATGTATCAGGCACCTCGGAAGTAAAACGGATGTGAGCATTAGGGAAGTGACTTGTGGTATGCCTGATGCACTCCTGAGCAAAATTGTTGCACGACACCTCATCCTTTCGGCTACACTTCATAACCTCGGCAGATTCGGGCTCAGAAGCATCAAACAGCATCACCACCATAAGATTCAGGTTGACAGCATTACTCTTCATCATAGATGCAATACTGCTAAGCTGCTCTGCGTCGATGGCATCCTTATTGCCACTACTCTCACGCAGCACATTGGCAAAGCCCATAATAACATTAAGTGGCATACGCATCTGTTGGGCCACGTGCTGTATAAACAGATTCTTACGGCGAACGGTCTCGTCGACCTGCTCCTGTGCCTTAGCCAACTCCTCATTGTGCTGACGTATTTCGTCGGCATTTCTGCTCAGCGTACCCATACGCATATTTAGCGCACTCTGCATTTGGGCGAAACTATTCTGAAGACGGGCTATAACACCTTTGCCATGGGCTTTAGGGATCTGCGCGTCATAATTACCTTCGGCCAAATGGCGGGTATTATCAAGCAGACGGCCAATAGGACTTAGAGATTCTTTTGTAAGACGATTACAAAGCCAGATAATAAGCATTAGACCAATAATAATGATAAATATCATCACATAGCCTATCTTATAGAAACCATGCATAACGTCTTTATCCGGACATACCAACGCCAGGCTCCATCCTGTATCAGGCACGGGTACATAGCTCACATGATAAAGAGTATTGTGAAGTGTTATCTCCAAAGAACCATGTTTGCCAGCTGTCATCTCGTGACCTAATGTTATAAGATCGGCTCCCATCTTTGGATCGACGTCTGTAAAGATGGTCTTATTAAACAATCGGGTACTATCAGGATGTATCAAGTAACGGCCATCTGCACCTACCAAAATGTAATATGCATTATCATAAGGATGCTCAACATCATAAAGAATCCTGGCCATTTTGCTGAATGACAGGTCGACGGCAACAACACCAGCTATACGACCATTAGCCTGACGAAGCGGCATGCTATATGTGGCAATAGCCTGATTATGATCAACCCTGCTCTCTGTGAAATCGATAAACGGATCGACCCAGCAAGCCTTACCCGTTTCTATCGGCTTGGTATAACACTTTCTATCGAAATACTCGTATTCGGGCTCGCTGGCTGTATAGATCGTATCACCAGTATTAACGGTATATACCGAAAAATTCTTAGGATGATTGGGCAACAATCCTGGTACAACAAATATTGAACTGCTCACCACGTTACGATTCAGTTCGACAATACGACGCGAAACAGCCAGCATACGTTCCTCGCTTAGATTCTCTTCAATCATCCAAGCATTGGATTTGGCTCCAGTCTCAACTGTGCTCATATAGTTGATTACGCGCTGAAGCGAAATATTAAGTTGGCTACGCGAACTATCCATCGCTTCCTGATGTACTAAGTAGCGCGACTGCAAATAAAGTATACCCAACGCCACAACAAAGATAGGTGCAGCCATCAGCATAATGCCCACACTAAGCTTTCGCGACAACGGATGATATTTCTTACTCATTGTCGGCCTCCTTTCCTTCTTCCATTTCAGTAAAATGAGCCATGTGGTTAAGCAATTCTACCAGAGTCTCGCTCTTACGCTCAATATTGGTTACCTGCTTTTCTATCTCCTCTTTAGTAATGTCGTGATAGTTATTACAGAGTGTGGTAACACTGCGATCGATGCTCTCGGAAGGCACAGCCATCTGATTGGTCATATAGTGTAAGAACGAGGTTCGCATTCTGTCGGCCTCTTCTGTTTTGCCAAACGATGCTCTAAGAATATCACTATCATGATTTAACTCTTCAGTTTCCTGCTCAAGTTGTTCAACTTGCTCCTGCAATGAGCGCTGCATCTTGTGGAAACGGTTCTGCAGATGCCCAATCTCATCGTCGCGATTTGTATCTGGTACAATCTCGCTATAGTCGCCCTCGGCAATACGCTGCGCCGAATGAGTAAGCATTCTAAGCGGTTTCAGTTGCAGACGGATAATCCAGTTGCACAGTAAGAAGAATAACAGCATGCCCGCAATGGCAATACCTATCACCATCAGCAGCAGTTTATTGTGAACACTATGAACATCAGCCTCTGGATATACTACGCCAACACTCCATCCCAATGGTCCCTGGCTTCTGCCCTCCAACTCTACACGTTTGAAGGGCTTGTAGAACACTGTCCAATCCTCATTGTTCATCTTGAAGTTTTTCATACCAGTCTCGCCTGCCACCATTGCCTCGGCTGCCTCGATCACACTGGGATGTGCACCTTCATTCATCTGGCTGAACACAGTTTGTGATTCAAGTTTCTTTTCGTCAGGATGCACTATAAATGATCCGTTTCTAGCCAGCAGCACACTGTAGCTATGCTCAGAAGGCTTCGCAGCCAGAATTATCTTTGACAATTGGTTAATCGACACATCGACTCCTATCATACCAACGCGCTCACCACTAGCATCAACAAATGGCAGGCAGAACGTTACCAGCGGAACATTCTCTGTATCATCGCCTTTAAGCGGATTAGTCCATCCCACATAACCTGAGTTCATAGGTTCAGTATACCAAGTCTGCTCTGTATAAGGACGATTAGTAAACTTATCGGTAGTAACCAAGTCGGACTTTACATCTGTGGAGAAGCCTCTGCGATGAACGTAAACCATAAACAAATCCTTGCCAGGAAAATAACCAGGCTTATAGGCTACAGCACAACCTACAACGTTAGGATTGTTCTGGACCAACTCGCGGCAATAAGTATACATACGACTTGAATCGTTAACGTGGTTCAACAAGTCATAGTAAATATTACCTGTAGCCTGTTCTACACTAAGCAGAATATTATCAATATCCTGAACTGTGGCCTCGAGTGTCTGTTCGGCATCAAGCACAGCCTCATGCTTTAGAGCCTTGTGTGAGAAATAAAACACCAAGCCCAGAGATAAAGCCAGCAGCAACAGCGTCTCGCCTACTATCTGCAAGTTCAGTTTAAGCCTCTTTTGCATACTTTATTCGTCTACAGATTATCCAAACCGCAATCATACCAAGAACAGCTACCAAAGCCAATATCACCCCCATATACGTAAAGGGCTTCTGTACGTCACTCTTAGGAGCTATTACTGCTACCGACCAGTCAATACCTTCTATCGGGCCATAGTATACCAGCGATGGCACACCTGATATCACCATCTCGGCAATACCTGATTGACTATGTTCTAGATTACTTAGTAATTCTTCATCGTTTATCGACACATTCTTGTCCTGAGGATGCACTAAGCAGGTGCCGTCCTTGTCGAGTACCACAGAGAAGAAATCAAAGTCTCTCATCAGCTTGTACATATTCATCTGTTCGGAATTTCTGTATTTATCATCGATTTTGAGCAGTTCTTTCGAAAGCCACTCGAAAGTAATATCGGCTCCACACACACAAGCCAATTTTCCAGTAGAATCAAACACGGGCTTTACATAAGTACAATAGTGTCCGCTGATACTTGTGCCATCATAGTAATAATACGGCTTAGACCAGAATGACATTTTCAGATTCTTAGCACGAATATACCAACTGGACTGTGTATAGTCATGGCGGGCAGAACCCACCTGAGTCATCTCGAAATTAGTACTATCAGTATGATGAACGTACGGCTCAAACCATCTGCCCTTTTCTTTGAAGTAGTCGGGTTCGAAGGCGGCAAAGTAGCCTCGCACATCTGGATTAAGATTAGATTCGCTCTCAAGAGCATCAATAACAGCATCTGGCGAACCAAGGTGTTTCTCTACTTCATTAAAAACATTTTGAGCACTCATCTCCATACCTTTTATGGTTCTGTACAGTTCGCCAGCTACAACACTTTTCAGCCCCAAATAGCGGACGTTAGTTTCAGCCTTCATAGCCTTATAGAATGCCCAGTAAGAAATACCAACAGCTATCAGTATAACGACTGATAGAGCTAGAAATGCTTTTATACGCTGCATGCTTGCAGTTGTAATAGATTTCTGTTCCACGGTCAATATCTTATAATTTTAATGTAATATATCTGCAAAGATATGTATTATTTCGACAAAGACAAAACAATGTTGCGCAAATTAACAATATTTAGCAGCAATTTGTGAGTGAATTACCACAAAGCCAACCACTATCTATCCAGCCTGTATACTTACCATCAAGTGTACGTACCTTTACCCAATCGCCCTTAATGTCTAGCACACGAAGTTCACGCTCATCGGTAAACGAGTATACTGCAGCAGATTTGTCGGAAGGTTCCTTGTGCAAAGTGAGTTTCTGACCGCCATAGTTACGAGTACCAATGGCAACAACCGAGCTATGAATCCAATAGCCAGTAGTAGAGCCTGAAAGCTTATAATTCTCTTCACCAGATCCGGCATACTCAGAACAGATATGCCACCAACCATTTTCAATCTTGTCAACATCAATCATAACTCCGTCGCGAGCAGGCAACTTGAACACTATCTTACCCTTAGGAGCATTGCGTACGTTAGTATAATCACCATCATAGTCAAGGATATACACACCAAGACTTTGGGCACTTACTGAAACAGATAGCAGCATAAGACTGATAACAAAAAAGAGCTTTTTCATACGAAAATTAATTATGCTGTCTACTGCGTAGAACAGCGGGTTTTACATATTTTTATGTCTTTTTTGAGCCGTGAGACAAGAGAAGAGAGAGCACTCACTGTTGGGCAAGTGCGGACTGTCATGTTGGGCAATTGATATGTTTATACAGCAGAGTCGTATGGAATTTTTCATACTCGTGCTCTTACGTCACAAACTTTGCCTCTCTGCTGTTGGGACCAGTTTCATAATCGGACTCGGGTTGTTCCAGTAAAAATCGGCCTGTTGGATTGCCTAGTCCCAGTTTCAATTTATGGAAAGTAGGCTAATCTTTCTTCTTGATGATGGACACCTCGTATCCGAGTTTCTGCAACTCGCTCTTGAGATAGTCCCTCCGCTTCTTTTCAATTTTGCTTGGCACGTACTGTTCTCCCAGCTCATGGTAGCGTCCGCCTGTGGAAATAACGTAATGTACAGCCTTGAGGATAGAGTGTCCTACGGCGATGAGTGCCTTCTTACCGTCCTTCCTCTTGGAAAGGCGCTCGAAACGCTCCTTGTAGAAGGTGCCCTTGGTGCGAGACGCAGCCCATGCAGCCTCTACCAAAGTGGCCTTGACATACTTGTCGCCGTGGTTGGTCTTTCCACTTTTCTTCTTGCCTGCGCTCTCGTTGTTGCCCGGACACATCGCCGCCCACTTGCACAGGGATTCTGCGCTGGGGTAGACCGTCATGTCAAGACCTATCTCGGCAATCAGGTCCTCCAGGGTGCGGTCGTGCAGTCCGGGAATCTCGTCCAAACGATCCATCACCTCGGCGTAGGGGGTGACAATCTCCTTGATGCGGCGGTCAAGCTCGACAATTTCAACCGTCAGCTTGCGGTTGCACTCCCTGATGCGCTGGAGCATATAGCGCTTGTGGTCATTCATGTAGCCCGTACAGGCTTCCAGCATCTCCTCCGACGTATGATGACAGCGGCCATGCCGCACGTCCTCGATGTCCTGTAGTGTCAGTTCATTTCCGTCGCAGAGCATCTCAATAAGCGTTGCTCCTGTCTTGCCGCTCGTGTCGCTCAGAACGCTGGAGAGCTTCACGTTGCCGTCTTCCAGGGTACGGATGATGCGGTTCTTGTTCGCCGACACCATCTGGATCACCTTGCGGCGATAACGGGTCAGGTCGCGTAACTCGCGCTGCTCACGGGGAGGAATGAAACTGGGCTTCAGCAATCCTGCCATCAGCAACTGGCATATCCACTCGCTGTCGTTCTTGTCCGTCTTGTGTCCCGGCACATTCTTGATGTGGCGGGCATTCACTATCCAGACATGCGGGATGTGACCCTCGAACACGTTGTATATGGGCTTCCAATATACACCTGTGCTCTCCATCGCAACATGAGTGATGCCCAAAGATACCAGCCATTCTCTCAACTCTGTCAAAGAACTCGTGAAGGTGTCAAAGCTACGGGTCTCCTTCTGGATGCCCTCGCCGCGAACTGTCGCCACCACCACCTCCTTGTGGATGTCCATGCCGCAACCACGCGACACGACCTGCGTGAATTCAACTGCTGCCATAATCTCGATATTAGTGTAACTATATAACGAAGCGGCAGCACCTTTTCATTCACTTTGGCGATTTTGATATAATCATGAGGGTTTCATAATGGAATAGGTTATAATGTTTTGAGTTTGTTACGGTAGGCTTTGCGCAACTTGCGCACAGATTTATCACGTATCTGGCGCACACGTTCGCGCTTAAGCTCCATATCTTCTGCTATCTCTGCCATAGTTTCATGCTCCTGATTGATACCATAGAAAGCATTGATGACGCGACGCTCGCGCTCATCAAGAGTGCCAAGAGCAAAGTCGATGGCTTCTTCGATAGCCTCAGAATGTACACGCTCATCGGCTAAAGGAGCATCCTTATTAACAAGGACAGAGAGCAGACTCAAATTGGTGCGATGGCCCAAAGGAGCATCAACAGACAGAGGTTGCGACTGCTGGCGGGCAACTTCTTGCTTAATGTCCTTAGGCACCTGATATAGGCCGCCCTGCTGATCGATAGCCTTCTCGATGGCTTGACGCACATACACTACAGCGTAATTAACAAATCGCACCCCACGACTAGCGTCGAACTTGGCTGCAGCTTTCATAAGTCCGATATTACCCTCGCTCACAAGATCTTCCATAGCTACACCCTTACCCTTGTACTGGCGCGCAACAGAAACCACAAACTTCAGATTAGCCTCGATAAGCTTAGACAATGCACGCTGATCGCCCTTAGCAATTCTCTCACTCAACTGTCGCTCTTCATCATCACTGAGCATCTGCTCCTTACCGATCTCGTCCAGATATATATTCAATGCCGAATCTTCCATAATAAATCGTTTTTGCTTGCAAAGATACAAAACAATTTCGAATACACAAAAAAAAGGAGAGAAAACCTTTCGATTTTCTCTCTTCAAGTGACTCCCGCGGGATTCAAACCCACAACCTTCTGATCCGTAGTCAGATGCTCTATTCAGTTGAGCTAGGGAGCCATATTGCACCACTTTGTCGTTTTGACGGGTGCAAAGGTAGGCATATTTTTTGTTACCACAAAATTTTGAACCTACTTTTTTCATTTTTACTACTATTTTTTTCGAAATCTTACCATTTTCAAGCATTTTTGCTGCCGTTTTGCTACCAAATCACTACTTACCTAGGTTAGTTAGCGAAGTCATGGCACTAATTATTGTATGCTAGTTCCATCCGTCAGTCGTATTCATGATGTCAAAAATCTCGTATATATAAATATGTATAACGTTGGATTCCCCTATGCGGTATTATTTGTGCGTTTATGAATTATTATGTCAATGATTTCATAGCCATAATATATGTAAAAAATGTGATATACACATAAATTCAAAAATAAAATATAATAAATAATAGCAAAAGCCGTCACTTTAGTAGTTAAACAACTGATTATAAGCATATTAGATAGTGACGGATTAATAGAAAAGCCGTCACTATATCGTCACAATTATGTCATTAAACATAATAATCATGCCAATATCCATGCAAAAATATATGTATTATACTGATAATCAATAAGTTCGCTAATAGTAATGCCAATTGGAACTGATAGTTTCATGCGGTGGAACTGATAGTTCCAAACTTAGGAACTGACAGTTCCGCAATGTTAAACATGCTAAAACTATTATCTAATTACATTTGAAATATTTGGACATTACCACAAAATGCCCCAAAAAGTGACGACAAGGTGACGGCTAAATAAGGAAGCCGTCACTAGTTAACCGCCTGAAAATCAACGTGTTAAAACCAAAAGTGACGGCTTAAGCCAAAATTGAAGAGAAAATTTAAAAAATAATCACATGCACATTTCGAGCCTTATAATTAAGTCGTGAAGTGACGATCACCTATGAGAAAAGATTATCGCCTCTTTTACTTATCAATTGTCTTTGCAGCAATCCGTTTGGCCTTGGATTCTGAAGTATCAGAAAGTTTTCCCTTTAAATACTCCTCGATGATAAGCCCGGCTATCGGTGCTGCCAAGTCTGCACCAAAACCGCCATGCTCCACGTACACGCTTACGGCAATCTTCGGATTGTTCATTGGAGCAAAAGCGATAAACGCGGAGTGATCTTCACCAGGATTCTCAATCGTACCAGTCTTGCCGCATATCGCATAGCTTGCCTTGATGCACGTGGCAGTACCTTTCTCCACAGCCATGCGCATACCTTCAATCACAGGAGCATAGGCTTCCTTCTTCACTTTGGTCTCGCGCTTCTTCAAGTACCGCTCATTCTTCGTATCTTTATGAATATGAGGCACATAGTACCATCCGCGATTGGCTATGGTCACAGCCAGATTACATAGTTGAAGTGGGGTACATGTTACATCACCCTGTCCCATGCCTGCCCACCAGATAGTCTTACCATCCCATCCGTCCTTGTATCTGCGATTCAGATAGTCGGCTCCTGCAAGCAGTCCACCTTGCTCTCCCTTGATGTCAATATGCATCGGCCCGCCTAGCCCCATGCTCTGCATGTAACTACGCCAGGTGGTAATGGCTTCATCCTTTGATTCATACATAAAATCGTCGTTTATCATCGAGGCAAAGGTCATCAGAAACCATGTGTTGCACGACTGAGCCAACGCCTCCTTCAGTGCCAATGGTGATTTGTGCTTATGGCATCCCACCTTAATGTTCCCGTCAATTACGCCATTGATACACTCGACAGTAGTCTCTGGCGTGACAATCCCTTCGGACAACAAAGTCAGGGCTTGCGCAGTCTTGAATGTTGATCCAGGAGCCTGCGGCTTGCCGATGGCCTGTCTCACATCATGCCCGTTAGGCGTGTTCGTGGCCATACATAGTATCTCACCATTTTCAGGGTTGATAGCTACTACGCTTCCTGTCTTGCCCGATAGCAGACGCTCTCCGAGTTTTTGCAACTTCAGGCGTATAGTCAGCTTACCATCCGTCGGCAGTTCCTGCCCACTTGTTCCACAACATCCCATTATAACTGCAATAGCAGTCAGTAATATCTTCAGTTTCATATAGTTCCTAATAAAAAAAATGACAAGCACTATAGCCTGTCATTCTCACTCTTTTGTGATTCCCGCGGGATTCAAACCCACAACCTTCTGATCCGTAGTCAGATGCTCTATTCAGTTGAGCTAGGGAACCATTTCTGATTTGCGGGTGCAAAGGTACTGACTTTTTTTGAAATAGCCAAATTTTTCGCGGACTTTTTTCTAAAAAAATTCAAATCTACACAATAATTCGTGTTTTATGATAGTTTTCGCGGAATTCTGAGGGACTACATCCCTTACGTTTCTTGAAAATACGATTAAAGTTGCTAAGGTTATTGAACCCACAAGCATAACTAATCTCGGCCACCGAATTGGTGCTGTCAACAAGCATACGACTGGCATAACCCAATCGCTGGTCAATGATATACTCGCTAAGATTTCGACCTGTATGAAGTTTAAAGAATCGACTGAAAGCCGAAGGACTCATGCCGGCAATATCAGCAAGCGTAGTTAGACGAATCTCTTTTTTATAGTTCAACTCGATATAATTCTTAACCTTCTGAACACGGCGACTATCGCTCGACACCTCAATCTTAGCAAAGCTACTTGATGCCAAAGTATGCGCTCCATCACACTTAGAGAGTTCGTAAAGTATGGTAAGGAATTGCTGGAATGCGTAGAATCCATCCTTGATAGAGCAAAGCGACACAAGCTGCTGATAAACTCTAAGGATAGCATCCATAGGGAAGCTAAGCCCCTTTCGAGCCTCTTGCATCATTTTACGCATAGAACTGAAAGGGTTGCGCGAAAATAGACTATCTTCAGAGAAGTCGAACTCGAAATGTATTGTTATCTCATGAATATCCTCACTTGTACAAGTACCCTGCTCCCACACATGCTCAAGATCAGGACTAGTGATGAGCACAAGGTCGTACTCGCCTATCACTTCGTTAGAGTCGCCCACAATGCGACGAACGCCTGGAGCATGCTCTACGAAGTTTAGTTCGAATACCTTATGATTGTGGATGGGATAGGTGAACTCCTTTTTGCGTCGTTCGGCAATATAGAGCACATCCTTTCCCATCAATGGGGTAATCTCGTGGATAACCTTACTTTCTATCATATTTTAAGTTCTTTCAGAATCTCAGACATGCGCTGCATATTTTTGATGCGCATCGGAACAAGTGGCAGACGCAGTACATTCTCAATGAAACCCATCTCTGAAAGCATTGCCTTTACGCCTGCAGGATTGCCATCGACAAATAGCAAAGAGAAAAGATCGGTAAATCGATGATGGATAGTGCGGGCTGGATCGTATTCGCCACGCATCTGCAGACGAATCATACGAGAGAACTCCTTAGGAAGAGCATTTCCGATAACAGATATTACGCCTACTGCACCACAGCTAACCATGGGGAATGTAAGCGAATCGTCGCCCGAGATTACATCAAAGTCGGCAGGCTTGTTCTTGATTATCTCATCTACCTGCTCTAGATTACCGCTAGCCTCCTTGATAGCCACAATGTTCTGACAATCACGAGCCAAACGTACAGTTGTTGCTGCCTGGAGGTTTACACCAGTACGACCAGGAACATTGTATAGTACAACTGGCAACTGGGTAGCTGCTGCAATAGCCTTAAAGTGCTGATAAAGTCCCTCCTGTGATGGTTTGTTGTAATAAGGACAAACACTTAGCACACCATCTATTCCCTTAAAGTCACCTGTCTTAAGTTCCTCAACGACAGCATCTGTGTTATTTCCACCACACCCTATTAAAATAGGTACGCGCGCCTGCACGTAGTCTACTACCAAATCCTTAATCTTCTGTTTCTCTTCACGTGTTAGTGTTGGAGTCTCGCCTGTTGTTGCGAGGATACAAAAGAAGTCGGCACCATTGCTAAGCTGATAGTCTACCAGACGCATAAGCGCATCGTAGTCAACCGAACCGTCTTCCTTGAATGGAGTGATGAGCGCAATGCCCAACCCTTTGAAAATGTTATGTACCATGAATTATTTAATGTTGCTGTTATTCTGCTTTAAACAAATCTTTTATGCCGCCGATTGAGCCAAGAAGGTTAGTGGCCTCGTATGGCAGATATACGGTCTTTGTCTTATCTCCCTCTGCAAGCTCCTGCATCATCTGGATGTACTTCTGAGCCAACAGGTAATTTGCAGGATTTGTACTCTTGCCTACAGCCTCGGTAATAAGTTCAATAGCCTTCGCTTCGGCCTCAGCCTTACGGATTCTAGCCTGAGCTTCTCCTTCAGCCTGCAGGATGGCCTGTTCCTTTGCAGCCTCTGCCTTATTTACAATAGCAGTACGCTCACCCTCAGAGGCAAGGATTTCGGCAGCCTTCTGACCCTCGGAGGTTAGAATCTGTGCACGCTTGTTACGCTCGGCCTGCATCTGTTTCTCCATTGCAGTAAGAACTGAATCTGGAGGAGTGATATCCTGTAGCTCTACGCGATTAACCTTTACACCCCACTTATCTGTAGCATCATCGAGCACAGCAGAGAGTTTCTTGTTAATAGTATCGCGTGAGGTAAGAGTCTCATCGAGCTCCAGTTCACCGATGATGTTACGAAGAGTGGTCTGTGTAAGTTTCTCGATAGCATTTGGCAGATTGTTAATCTCATAGGTAGCCTTAAACGGATCTACAATCTGGAAGTATAGCAGAGCATTAATCTCAGTCTGCACATTATCCTTTGTAATCACATTCTGCTTTGGGAAATCATAAACTTGTTCGCGAAGATCGATTGTGGTTGAGTACATATAGCGCCCGTGATTAAGCACTACGATAGACTTGGCCCGATCAATAAACGGGATAATAACATTAATACCCGGCTGAAGCGTGGCGTAGTAACGACCCAAGCGTTCAACGATCTTGGTTTCTGACTGAGGAATGATAACAAGTGCCATTTTAGCAAAGATAACCACACATACCACGATGGCTATCAAGATGTAAGTCATTATGTCCATAATTTAATTTTTAAAGATTTCTACTGTGATAATTGTTGAAGCACGATCTACGACTACGACATTTGACCCTTCAGGGATATCAGCATCGCCCTTCGTGACGGCTTTCCAGATGTCGCCATCTATCTGTACTCGTCCAAAGCCTCCAGCCTGAACAGTCTCCACCACTCTACCCTGCCGACCCATCAGAGCATCGGCATTGCTTATGCGCTTGTCCTCACCTTTATGCAGATAACGTTTGGCAAATGGACGCACATAGAACAGGCTTACGAGTGTGATAACGGAAAATACAACTATCTGATAATACACACCTGCACCAAGAGCAGCAACTATAGCCGCAGGCACAGCACCTATTGCGAAGCAAATTATAAAGAAGTCGCCCGCTGTTAGTTCGAGAATCAAACAAATAATGGCAACTACTGCCCACAACTGCCATAGATGGCACATAATATAATCGATCATCATCGTAACGTTTTGATGGTTTTATAGTGCAAAAATAGACATTTTTGTCGAAATAGCAAAGAAAAAACGAATTATTAGCAAATAAATGTGCTATTTTTCCGTTATTATGTCACAATGAGACGCAATTTGAAGCAATTCATCACCATATTGGTACTATTGATGAGTACCTTGACTGCTTTCGCCGACGACTTCACGCTAAAAGGAAAAGTCGTCGATGAAGATGGTAATGCCTTGGAACTTGTAACGGTTTCATGCCTGGCTCAGGGTAAGGTTGCAATGAGTAATCTTAAAGGCGAATTCAGTATAGGACTTAGCACCGCTGATTCGGTGGAGGTAAGGTTCACAATGGTGGGATATGGCGTAAGAAAGAGGGTATTCAGACATCCCAAAGGTAAAATGACCGTACAAATAGTGATGCACCCCGCAGCTGCACTTAAAGAGGTAACAGTCACTCAAAGACGCCGACAGACATCGCAGACGGAACAATTGAGCACAAAAGACATAAAGGAGACTCCATCTACAACAGGAAATGCTGTAGAGGAACTGATACAGCAACAGGCTGGAGTATCGAGTCATAACGAGCTTTCTTCACAATATAATGTACGCGGAGGTTCGTTCGACGAAAACTCAGTCTATATCAACCAAGTAGAGGTTTATCGCCCGCTGTTAATTAGTAGCGGACAACAAGAAGGCTTGTCGGTAATAAACCCAAACATGGTAGACAAAATAGGTTTTTCTACTGGAGGTTTCGAGTCAAAATACGGCGACAAAATGTCATCGGTACTCGACATAACATATAGACAAATAAAAGGGTTTGAAGCCAATGCGACAGCATCGCTGTTAGGAGCGAGCGGATTCATTGGTTATGGCAATAGCAAATTTTCGATGAGTCATGGCATCAGATACAAGACAAACAGATACCTGTTAGGCTCATTAGAAACAACTGGAGAATACACTCCTAACTTTATTGATTATCAGACATATATAAGCTATATTCCAAACAAAAGATGGAACATAGATTTCATTGGCAACATATCGGACAATCATTACAACTTTGAACCCAAAAACAGAGAGACAAGTTTCGGTACTCTTGCCGACGTTAAAACATTTAAGGTATATTTTGACGGCCAGGAAAAAGACCGTTTTAATACACTATTCGGAGCATTAGGAATAACACGCAATCTCAAAGATTCCACAAGTATAAAATTCCTTACATCCGCATTCCACACAAGAGAGAGTGAAAGATACGACATCATAGGACAGTATTGGCTTGACGACACACAGACTCAAGAGAGTTTGGGCATAGGCACATATATGGAGCACGCCCGCAACTATCTAACTGCCGACGTAATAAGTTTTAAGCTCATAGGACGTCATCAAACATTACACCACAATATTGAGGCTGGAATAAGTTTTAGAACAGAACACATCAAAGAGCAATCACGAGAATATGAGATGCGCGACTCTAGTGGATATTCCATCCCCCATTCTGCCGACAGACTAGACCTGATATACACATTAAATGCAAAAAACGACATCACGAGCAATCGCATTGAAGCCTATATACAAGACACCTACAAATGGCAGAAAGGCAACAACTACTTCACGATGAACTATGGTATAAGAATAGCCAACTGGTCGTACAACAAAGAGACCACCGTTTCACCTAGAGCATCGCTTGGTATCATACCCGCATTCAACAACGACGTCACAATCAGACTGGCTGCAGGACTATACTATCAGGCGCCATTTTACAAAGAGATGCGTGATACAATAACTGTTGATGGCATCACAACAGCCATCCTAAATAATAGAATAAAAAGTCAGCGGTCGATACATTTCATAGCAGCAGCCGACTATAGATTCAAAATGCTTAACCGCCCCTTCAAGTTTACGGCCGAAGCATACTACAAGGCGCTAAGCAACCTTATTCCCTACAACGTCCAAAATATGAAGATTACCTATTATGGTCAGAATCTTACTAACGGATATGCTACAGGTATCGATCTTAAGTTATACGGAGAGTTTGTGCCTGGCACGGACTCATGGCTTACATTTTCGCTGATGAACACACGACAGAAATTCAACGGCAAATGGATTCCGATGCCTACAGATCAGAGATGGGCTGTAAATCTACACTTCACCGACTATTTCCCCGGCACAGAGCGATGGAAAATGACCCTAAAACTAGCATTTGCCGACGGACTGCCCTTTGGTGCTCCACATAGAGGTTTGGAGCAGCAACAGTTCAGAGCTCCCGCCTACAAGCGCGCTGATATTGGTATGAGCTACTGTGCACTAAAAAACACAAAAGGTATTAAAGGACTATGGCTAGGAATAGACTGTCTGAATCTGTTCGGAATATCAAACGTGAACAGTTACTATTGGGTTACTGATGTAACAAACACGCAATGGGCCGTACCGAACTACCTTACAGGTAGACAAATCAATGGAAAAATGAGTATAGAGTTTTAATAAAGTTTAATTATTTCCAGTTGAATACTTGTTTTATGATTATTTTCCGTACCTTTGCACATCGAAAATATTAATTCTAATTTTTAAGGTTATGAAGATTTCGCACATTGAGCATCTGGGCATTGCCGTCCAGAGCATTGAGGAAAGCCTGCCGTATTTTACTGACGTGCTGGGTCTGGAGTGTTATGCAACAGAAGTAGTTGAGGACCAGAAGGTGAAGACTGCCTTCCTGCGTTGCGGCGAGGTAAAGCTGGAGCTGCTGGAGCCCACATCACCTGAGAGTACCATCCAGAAGTGGCTCGACAAGGGCAACAAGGGCGTACATCATGTAGCCTTCTGTGTAGAGGATGGCGTAGCCAAAGGTCTGGCCGAGGTGTCTGAGAAGGGCGTACGCCTGATTGACGAGAAGCCACGCAAAGGCGCCGAGGGATTGAACATTGCATTCCTGCACCCCAAATCTACTTGTGGTATCCTGACAGAACTTTGTGAGCACCCTGAGTAATCATCAAGAAAGTATATTCTCAAAATTCAAATAAAGAAATGAGCAAACAATTAGAAAAAATCAAGCAACTCATCGAGAAGCGCGAACAGGCCCGTCTCGGTGGTGGTGAGAAAGCTATTCAGAAACAGCACGATCGTGGTAAGTACACCGCTCGTGAGCGTATTGACATGCTGCTCGACGAGGGTTCGTTCGAAGAGTACGATATGTTTAAGGAGCATCGCTGCCATAACTTCGGTATGGAGAAGAAGCAGTTCCTTGGCGATGGTGTAGTAGCCGGTTCAGGTACTATCGAAGGTCGTCTGGTATTCGTCTTCGCACAGGACTTCACCGTACACGCAGGTTCTCTGTCGGAGACTATGAGTCAGAAGATCTGCAAGGTTATGGATATGGCCATGAAGATGGGCGCTCCTCTGATCGGTATCAACGACTCAGGCGGTGCACGTATTCAGGAGGGTATCAACGCACTGGCTGGTTATGCTGAGATTTTCGAGCGTAACATCCTTGCTTCAGGTGTTATCCCTCAGATTTCTGGTATCTTCGGTCCTTGCGCAGGTGGCGCAGTTTACTCTCCTGCCCTCACCGACTTCACCCTGATGATGGAGAATACCTCATACATGTTCCTCACAGGTCCAAAGGTTGTAAAGACCGTTACTGGCGAGGATATCGACCAGGAGCATCTGGGTGGTGCCTCAGTTCACGCCAGCAAGTCGGGTGTTACCCACTTCACAGCTGCAACTGAAGAAGAGGGGCTGCAGATGATTAAGACTCTGCTGAGCTACATCCCATCAAACAATATGGAGACAGCTCCTATGAAGCCCTGCACCGATCCTATCAACCGTATGGAGGACTCTCTTAACGAGATTATCCCAGAGAACCCCAACGAGGCATACGATATGTACAAGGTTATCGCAGCTATCACCGATAATGGCGAGTTCTTCGAGGTTCAGCCTAAGTTCGCTAAGAACATCATCGTAGGTTTCGCTCGCTTCAATGGTCAGAGCGTAGGTATCGTAGCCAACCAGCCTGCTTGCTACGCTGGTGTGCTCGACGTTAACGCCAGCCGTAAGGGTGCACGTTTCGTTCGTTTCTGCGACGCCTTCAATATTCCTATCGTATCGCTGGTTGACGTTCCAGGATTCCTGCCTGGTACAGGTCAGGAGTACAACGCCGTTATCCTGCACGGAGCTCAGCTGCTCTACGCTTACGGCGAGGCTACTGTGCCCAAGATTACCGTTACTCTGCGTAAGTCTTACGGTGGTTCACACATCGTTATGGGTTCTAAGCAGCTGCATACCGACCTCAACTACGCATGGCCATCAGCCGAAATCGCCGTTATGGGTGCATCAGGTGCTGCAGCCGTACTGTACGCTAAGGAGGCTAAGGCTAAGAAGGAAGCTGGTGAGGACGTTAAGGCATTCATCGCTGAGAAGGAGGACGAGTACAACGAGCTCTTCGCTAATCCTTATCAGGCAGCCAAGTACGGCTACATCGACGATGTGATCGAGCCACGCAACACTCGTTTCCGCATCTGCCGTGGTCTGGCTCAGCTCGCTACCAAGCGCGACTCGCTGCCCGCTAAGAAACATGGTAACATACCTATGTAATTGACAATTGATAATTATGAACAAAGAAGTATATGCTGCTATTGCCCTGGCCCTGCACGAGCATCTGGGAAACAACGTTCACGACGTTGAACCGGGCATTATAACAATCAACGCGCACCCCACCCAGTGGAACGGCTATGCGCAAACATTCACTCAACATCCATAAAAATGAAAGAATACAAGTATACCATTAATGGTAATAAGTACGAGGTTGTGGTTGGCGACATTACAGATAACATCGCTACCCTGACCGTTAACGGCGAACAGTACACCGTAGAGATGGAGAAGCAGGCTGAACCTGAGAAGAAGAAGCCAGTAGTTAAGGCTGCTGCATCAGCTGCTGCCGACGATGCTCCTACAGCCAACAAGGGCGCTGTGAACAAGGCTAATGCCATAAAGGCTCCTCTGCCAGGTGTTATTACAGACATTCTGGTGGCCGAGGGCGACGAGGTAAAGGCTGGCGACACAGTTATTGTACTTGAGGCCATGAAGATGGCCAACAACCTGACTGCCGAGAAGGATGGTAAGGTTACAGCTATCTGCGTAAAGGTTGGTGAGAGTGTAATGGAGGACGATGCTCTGGTAGTTATCGAGTAAGATTACACCTTATTAATAATAATCGAGTAGGAGGAAAATGAAGAAGTTTTCCTCCTACTTCATTTTCCGACCTCTCACACCACCGTACGTGCGGTTCCGCATACGGCGGTTCTTC
>ONYZ01000032.1 GCA_900322175.1 uncultured Prevotella sp. | reverse complement strand
CGGCTACAGGCGCGGAAAAGGGCGCCGAGGCGAAATGTGTCCACAAGGCACGCAGAAGTCCCACAGCGGGGCTGCTGCGTGCCTTGTCGCGTATCTGTGCGTCCATGTGCCCCACATCGCGCTCCCTGCGTATGGGAATGCCCTCGATGCGCCCCACATCGCGCTCCCTGCACGTGGGAATGCCCTCGATGTGCCCCACATCGCGCTCCCTGCACGTGGGAATGCCCTCGATGTGCCCCACATCGCGCTCCCTGCACGTGGGAAAGCCCTCGATGTACCCCACATCGCGCTCCCTGCACCTGGGAAAGCCCTCGATGTGCCCCACATCGCAGGCCATGCACGTGGGAAAGCCCTCGATGTGCCCCACATCGCGCTCCCTGCACATGGGAAAGCCCCGCGATGTACCCCACAGAGAACGATATTCTAACCCAATTGTTTAACAAATAAAAAAATTAACGCTTATGGAAATTCCCGTAACATTAGTGCCGAGCATCGACGCACAGGCATGGCCCAACGAAATCTACGTGGGCTACGCCACCGGCTGGATGCGACGCTACGACCAGGAGTTCGACCCCGACAATCCCGCGCCGCAGAAGCTGCAGCCCTATCTCACCGACGCCAAGACGCAGGTGCAGAAGCTGCTCGCCGACTACAAGGAGGCCACCGCCGCGCCGCAGACCGAACTCATCGACCAGGCCGACCGCCAGCGCGACGCCCTCATCGCCCAGGTCAGCACCATGATCGAGGCCATGCTCAAGATGACCCTCATGCCCCAGAAGCAGCAGGCCGCACAGACGCTGAAGACCGGCTGGGACATCTACAAGCCCACCGCCAAGGCCGCCCTGCGCGACGAATCGACCCAGGTGCAGCAGTGGCTGGAGTACGTCCACGCCCACGCCGCACAGGGGGCAGCCCTCGCCGAGCTGGGGCTGACGCAGATTGTGGCCGACCTGGAGCAGCAGAACAACGAGGTCATCCGACTCATGGACGAGCGCGCCGCCGAGCGACAGCAGCAGAAGACCATCGTGCTGGCCGACGACCGCCGCATGGCCGACCGCGCCATGAAGTCGTGCGACCGCGTGCTCAACGCCCTCGCCATCCTCGACGACGACCCACAGCGCTTCGCCGTGCTCATCAACGCACTGACCGCCGACCAGACCGAGTGGCGACAGCGCTACGACGACAACCGCCGCGCCAACAAGCGCGTCTCCGTCAAGAGCGACGTCGTGGGCAACCACCTCTACCAGACCGCCCGCGACTGGACCTGGGCGCGACTCATCGAGGACGGCAAGGCCCTCCTGGCCATCGACCCCGACCAGCCCACACGCATCCTCTCCACCGACAAGAAGGCCCTGAAGGCCGGCGGCCTCTGCCTCGCCCTCAAGGGCGTGCCGGTGAAGCCCACCGACGACGTGGACGTGGACAAGGATAATTAACCCTTTTTATTAACAAATTAATTTTTTCAATTATGATTAAGAAAAGATTTATTTCAATGCTCGTGCTGCTCGCAGCAGTAGTCACGGGCGCAGTGGCACAGACTACCTACAAAGTCTCTGTGAAGGAAGGCACCGAGGATGCCACCAGTTGGACTATCGCGCCCGCTGAGGCAACGACCACCGGCGTGGCCGCAGGTACGGAGGTGAAAGCCACCTACAGCGGCACGAAGCATGTGAAGAGCGTCAAGGCTGTGAAGAAGGCGGTGGCTCCTTCTTTTACAGAGGTTACAACCTTTGGTGATTTGCAAACCGAACTGAGCGCCGGAAAGAATGTCAAACTCATGAACGACATTGTTTGCACTGCAGAGATTGAAATTACCAGCAATGGGGCATTGACCATCGACGGCAACGGAAAGAAGCTCAGTACCACTTCAGAAATCAGGGCTTTCAAGGTTGGGTCCTCTGCAACCGTTGCCTTTAAGGATCTCACCCTCACAGGGTTTGTCAGTGGTGGCGGCCCTGCCATCAATAATTCCGGTACAATAGTGCTTGACGGATGTACGATAAGCAACTGCCACGTAAACAACAGCAACGGTGGCGGTGCGATAGAGAACAAAAGTAATGGTAAACTGTATGCCATCAACACGACATTCAGCGGCAACTATTCCGGTGAAATAGGCGGAGCCATCAATAACTACAATAGCAGTCTCTACATGAGCGGCTGTACGTTCACCGATAATTATACGACCAAGAGCAGCGCATACTGGGGCGGTGCGATTGGTATCAATAGAGGAAGCGAGGTACGCCTGATAAACTGCTCTTTCTCCGGGAACAAGTATGGCACGGCTACCGGGACCAGCGACATTGGTGTATATTCTAAACCCACAAACTATACAATTGCCGGCTGCACAGGGGCGACCATTGCGTCTAATAATGGTGATATTACCACTAATGCCACCGGAACCGCAACGCTTGACTACTCTGACCTGAGCAACATCTCATTCACATATAATGCAGACCAAACAGACAAATGGACTTTGGCATCGATGCCCGCCTACGACGTGGAGCTGGAAGTGGAGTACTACGACGAGGTGACGCTGACCGACGGTGAGGCTATCACAGCCCTAAATACCCACGCTGGAAAGGAGGTCTGGTTGAACTACACCCGTTCGTTCACCGCCGACAAGCCCTCGACCGTGTGCCTGCCCTTCGCATACACTCCGCAGGGCGAAGAGAAGTTCTATTCCTTCACGGGCATCAATGAGGATGGTGGCAACTATACCGCCGACATGACCGAAGTGGTTTCTCCTCTGGTGGCTAACACCCCTTACCTGTTCATGCCAACGGGCAACGCTGACTTCAGCGGCACATACGCCATACCTGCAAGCATCACGGCTGGCGAGACCACCAGCGGCAGCGGTGACTGGACATTCAAGGGCACATACAGCACCATCGAGTGGACTTCAGCCCCTGCAAAACCCACCTACGGCTTCTCGGCACAGGATGCCAACGACGGCATCACACAGGGCCAGTTCGTCAAGGTGGGCAGTTACGTCCGCATCAAGCCCATGCGCGCCTACCTGGAGTACAAAGGCTCTGACAGCCAGTTTATCAATGCCCGCTCCCTGACCCGCGCCGCTGCCACGACCAGTGACGACACCCTGCCCGAGACCATCGGCGTGCGCCTCATCAGCGCCAACGGTGAAGTCACCGCCATCGGCACCCTGTACACCCGCACCGGCGAGGTGAGCTTCGACAGCGAGGCATGGTACACCCTCGACGGCAAGCGACTCAACGCCAAGCCCAACACAAAGGGCATCTATGTGAACAACGGTAAAAAAGTAGTAATCAAATAAACAAAAGGAGGAAACAATTATGATTAAGAAAGCATATCAGAAACCTACGACAAAGGTAGTGAAACTTCAGCACCAGACACACATCCTCGCCGGCAGCGGCCCTGACACACTGCAAGGCCACGCCAAGAGCAGCGAGGAAACCGAGGACACCTGGTACGACCTGGAGTAATAAACATTCCTGCACCCAATATCATTCGGGGACGGAGCACTTTCGTATGCTTCGTCCCCGAAATTTTACATCAAATCCAGTATATCCCTAAAGAAAGCCTCGACAGTCCGTTGCATTAATGGCTCGTCATCTAAAAACTATCCGCATAAGCAATAATAACGCCCCCCAAAATCTACACTTTCTCATCCATTTTGTGCTTTCATAAAGTTAAAAGTGTTAAATCTTTAACTTTTTTGTTGTTCATAGAATCTATGGTTTCACTTTTCTACCGTTTAACATTAAAAGTGTTGATATACAATCAGTTATAGATACCATGCTTGCACTGGTCTTACCTCCGTCACCATTGGCAGTAGTGTCACGAGCATTGGAAGCTGGGTATTCGATGAATGTAAGTGTCTTAAATCTATTTATTCAATGATTGAAAATCCTTTTGCCGTTTATGAACTTCTCCCATCACAAAATAAGGGCGTTACGTTATATGTACCAACAGGTACAATTGACAAGTATAAATCAACTGCCGGATGGAAGGATTTTAAATATATAGTCGAGTTTGATCCAACAGGTATTACAAGCGTTACCTCGGATAAAGAAAACCCCAACGCACCTTATGACCTCAATGGCAGAAGATTAACAGAGCTACAGAAAGGTATTAACATCATAGGCGGAAAGAAGGTATTGATACATTAACAATATAAATATAGAATATGATCGTTATTTCATCAAATGGCTACAAGGTAAGCAACAAAAGCGTTCACCTCACGCCTAAGAATCCACAATTCAAGTGCCCTAACTGCGGCTGCGTTTATGAAAATGTACTTGACATAAAATCATGTTACGACAAGAAACTCGCAACAGAAAACTAAATCCGCCCTTGCTCTGCAATGAGTGTGGCACAGAGTTGGTTTCGTTTGATTGAGTTGTTTGAGTCATAAGTCTTCGTCTTCGAAAGGATTGTTACAGTAAATCGCTAGTCCCAGACAAAGGGGCTGGCGATTTGTACATATGAAATGTCAGACACTTTATTATCTCACCATTTCTGCAATCTGATACCGCAATTATGTTCCATAAAAGGGTGAAGCCTAATACGCACTTTTCTGTGGAGTGCCACACTAAAATGCTTGTCTGCTTTCTGATGAGCAAGCTCGGCAGGCATTAGGTTTTTGTTTCCTTGAATTGAGCGCAGTACCTACGAGGTAATCGGCTTGTCGCTTCGCTCGAAGAACTGCTGACGAGCTTCAACAGTTTCGTCACAAAGATGAAGGAGATGGCTAATAGAGGTTACGATTTGGCAACCTAACTCCTTCACCAATCCTCCCCAATTTGTATATCCCTGCATTATAGCCGCCCCTTATCAAGGGGCTCTAAATCCCCGTATTGCCTTTATTTCAGACCGAATTGCGTTAATCTTCCAAAATCGCTTTGCTTTTACAAGTTTTTTTGAACTTTTGGGATGTATGTTTTGTTGATTTGCAGATTTTTTTGTATCTTTGCAGGCAATTACGTAAGGAACTAAAGTGTATGCCTAGAAAGAATAGTGGAATGTGGTATGAGGTTCATCCTACTCCGGTGAAGGGTGAGGATGGACGTAATATTGTATATGTTCGGCCAAAGAGCGGGATGAAGTTGAATATGAAGCAGCTCGAGGAGTATTGCGAGCGGATGAACTACCTGCGATATGGCGAACTGAGTAGGGCGATGGATGCCTTTGTGCGGGCTGCGGGCAGATTCCTGGCCGAGGGGTATCGTATCGATACGCCAATAGGGTCGTTTGCTCCAAAGCTGTCGCTGGCCAAGCAGGTGACTGATGCCGACCAGGTGAAGGATCGCGACGTAAGACTTGAGGGAGTGGAGTATAATCCTGGTAAGATGTGGGAGCATGAGATAATGAAGTGGCTCGACGGATTTCGCCGCTATCATAATCCTGACACCCAGGAGATTCTGGCCGATAAGCAGAAGTTGGAACAGATGATGCGCGACTGTTTGCAGCATAGCGGCTTTATCACTGCTGGCATGTTTGCCCGAATCACAGGACTTACGCTCTACTCTGCACGCAAACAGCTGCAGGAGTGGACCAAGGGCGACAATCCTAAACTGCTGATGACGCCACGTGGCAAGGAACACATCTATACAGAGATATAAATAGATGACTATGATGCTGGAGTGCGATTGAAATCGGGTATAGTCGAACAGCTGTTTGCGTATAGGCGCACAGTCGTTTGGGTATAGGCAAATGATATTGCAGCAGGGGTATTGTACCTATTTACCCTAGGTTTTGTACCTGCTAGGGTTAGGGATTGCACTTGCATAAGTTAATTATTAGGCGCGAGGCTCAAACGTGGTTACGGTTACAGCTGTAACCATGTAACCGCAGAAGGGATGGAAGTATGATAACATAGTGTATAATATATTGTAAATCAATAAGTTATAATAGGATTGAAACAATAATAACAACGTAGAGGTTACATGGTTACAGCTGTAACCATGTAACCAACGGCAAGAAAAAAAGAATATGACTGCAGAAGAAATAAGAAAGATAGTTGACGATGAACGCACAGAGCAACTTACTGCTCAGGTGTGTCGTCACTGGCAGGTGGCTGCCGATCGACTTGAGGGGTTGGTACAGGAGTTGGCCGAAGGTATGGATACATTTGTAGAGGCTGAACTATATGCTGCCATGGTGCGTTTGCAGAGTGTGATAACGGCATTGCTTGAGTTGAATAGGATGCCGTGTACGTTTCTGTTTTCGGAATATATCGAACGTATTAGTCAGACGGTGAGCAATCCCAGGATGCGCCAATCGGTAATGACGCTTGCTGGCAGGTTGCTGAGTGACGAAAGCTTGCCTGAAC
Source organism: uncultured Prevotella sp. (assembly GCA_900322175.1). Classification (GTDB taxonomy): domain Bacteria; phylum Bacteroidota; class Bacteroidia; order Bacteroidales; family Bacteroidaceae; genus Prevotella. The sequence goes on along the minus strand of ONYZ01000032.1, from coordinate 42,053 downwards.
GGACGTCGTTTTTCGATCTGCTCGAACAGATGATGGCCCAGCAAATGGCTTTGCCTGCCGAGAAGCAGGAGGCCATAAAGAAACAGGCCTCGCCCATAGGACGTCTACTATCGCTTTGTGCACAGTATATGGATCCTAACGACCTGATGATGCTGACTCCTATAATGCAGAGTGCAAATGCTGAGAGTGGTGATTCTGATAAAGAAGAAACAGATAACTATCTTAAGTCCATCCGTAGTGCTATGGACTGTATAGCCAGTACGATGAGCGAGGGCCTGCAGGGTATGGTGATACTACTGATAGTGCTGATGATGATTCCAGAAGTTGCAGTAAACCTTTTTCAGAAGAATCGCAATAACAGCAAGGTGATGGCTTCTCTGTTTAATAAGGTACTCACACGCGCGCGCAAGAGTGATGGTTGGGAACACTATTGGAAAGAGCGCCGCGATACCCTGCGGGTGGTTAACGACAGCAGTTCGTGGCAGGATGTGATGACTGCCGAACGTAGCAAAGAGCGACAGATACTGGGACAGATGCCTTGTGGCCTGTTTGCCAAATGGACTACCGATAGCGAGGCATTCGATGAGGATTTTCTGGAGGCGCATCTTAGCGACGAGCAAATTCGCTATTTCATCTTCCACCTTGCATCGCTTTGCGAGGTAGCCCGCGAACTGGATCCAACCACCAAGTTTGGCAATGAGCAGTTGGTGAACAACGATGTGCAGAGGGTGGGCGAAGCTGTAATGAATGCTGCCAATAAACTCACAAATCTGCTGGACGATAGGTGGTTGCCCCATTATATAAATATGTGGAAGGAGCTGATTGAGGACGAAAATATCTTTGCCCACCTGAAGGTAACTCGTAAGAGTCCGCACAATAATCTCTATACTGCACGCTTTTTCTGCCATTTGGTGGGAGAAATGAAAAAAAGTGCAGTGTTTGGTGCCCATTCCGACCGTGATTTGGCTCTGAAGCTGACAGAGATGCAATATGTTGACACTTTCAGGAAGAATATCCAGGAAGGAATGAGTGATGATGACGACGATTTGAAAAATACTTTTAGAGCTATCTATCAGAAATACAGTCAGTTAGCTCACTCTCAGAATAATTGCACTATTAGCTAGAATTATCCCATTTGGAAGGTGCAAAACCCCTTGCGACCTTTGCCGCCGTTATGATTAGCATGTCAGAATCATTTAGCGGCAAGCCTCGCAAGGCGAGCATGGCTGCTTACCGTCAACTGCTGGCGGAGAATCACGTAGAGGAAATCCTCGCAGACGTGAAGCAGAACAAAAATCTGAGTCGCAAGAAGGAACTGCCTGTATGGCTGCCTCTTGCAGAGTGTTTCACCAACGGTGCCCGTAAGGCCGAAGATGCTGTGCCTTCAGGACTGTTCTTCCTCGATATCGACGAAAAGGGACTGACTGAGGACCTCTGGGCTAAGGTTTGGGAAGAGAATCTCATCGAAGAATGCCGTATCGTGTACTTTGCCGAAAGTGCCGGCGGCGGTACTCACATCTGGGCCTGGCGTACTCCTGGAGCTACCATCGAGGAGGACATCCAGAAACTGGCTGCTCGACTTGGGGTAAGTTACGATTCTCACGTTACCGACCTGGCTCGATGCTGTTTTATGGTAAGTGAGCAGTATGTAAAGTTGCTCGATCCTGCAATTTTTGAGCCTCTTACCGAGGAACAGAAGAAACTGTATGAGGTTGATAATCAGCCTGTTGTCAAGAGTGAACCTGTAGCTGCTGACCCATCTGCCACACCTCTTAATTACAAGGGCATTCCTTATGAGAACATCGTAGCTGCTCTGCTCCTGAAGTTGGGATATGGTGATGCTCCTGCCGAGGGTGAACGTAATATGGCGCTCTACACTATGAGTCGCTATATGCGTTTCATCTGCGACTTCAATGAGCAGAAACTCTTCTCGATCCTGCCTCATTGGGGACTGTCGGACCACGAGACCATCTCTACCATCAAGAGTGCTGTTGGTAGCACCCGTCCTTCTGATGTTCCTTCGATTATGAAGGATGTGCTGTCGACTCTGGGAGCTACAGTTGAAGCTGAACAGGATGGTGACGACGATGCCTTTGTGGCCCCTGTAGACAAGGAGTTGCCTGGCATTCTTCAGGATCTGTCAGACCATGCTCCTGAGGAATTTCGTGAGGCTACACTTATGGCTGCTATGCCTATGCTGGGCACGTTGGCCACAAGTGTTAGAGCCAAGTATCGCGATGGCAAGCTGAATTCGCCCAGTTTTATCGTGGATATCGAGGCACCTCAGGCCACAGGTAAGTCGTTTGTTGATGCTGAGTACGAGTTGCTGATGGATCCCATCATCAAGCAGGACGAGGTGGAGTGGCAGAAGGAAATCGAGTACTCGCTGGCCAAGAAAAACGGCGAGGAGGTAGAGAATCCCTGTAGCCAGATCCGTATCATCGAACCCAATATCGGTGTGTCGGCATTTCTGGAGCGAGCTCTGTATGCCAAGGGAAAGCATCTGTTTACCTATGCCCCTGAGATTGAGACTGTTCTGAAGAACAACAAGGGAGGTGCATGGACAGAAAAGAACGACCTGTTCCGACTGGCTTACGACAACAAACCTTGGGGTCAGCACCGCATTTCGAAGGATTCGTTCTCAGGTAAAGTCACCCTATATTATAATATGGTGATGTGTGGTACACCCAACAAGTGTCGAGCATTCTTTGCCGATGCCGAGAGTGGTCTGGTGAGCCGAGTAACACCTGTGCTTTTGCCTGATATGGTAGGTGCAAAGATGCCAAAGTTTAAGGCCTGGACCAAGGAAGAGGAAGAAAAAGTGAAGCGCCAGTGCCTCTGCTTGATGGACGAGGAGGGCGAGGTGAATCTGCCTCTTATCAATCAGGCCATCGAAGAGTGGGATGAAGGCAAGCGTCAGGAGTATCTGCAGACACTTCGATATTCTGTCGATGTGCTTCGTCGTCGAGCTGCGCTCAATGGTTTCCGTGCCGGCATCATCGCTTATCTGCTAGAAGGTCGACAGGAAACTGAGCGAGCCATCAAGTTTGCCGTCTGGTATGCTGAGCGCTGTTTTCATTATCAGTTGCTGATTTATGGCAACAAGATTGATGCGCTGCGTGATGGAGCAATCAGTGCTCAGGCCTCTAAGGGTAACATCCGCTATCTGGATGCTCTGCCAAAAGAATTCTCCAAGGAAGATCTGGTAAATCTCCGTCTGGCAAACGGCGAATCGGCAGTAGTGAAGACCATTATCTGCCGTTGGGTGAAGGAAGAGAAAATCGTAAAGATTGACACCAACCTCTGGCAGAAATGCTAGAGGTATGGTGATTCTGAATAGAAAAATGCCCCGCATCGACATCGATGCGAGGCATTTTCTTATGTAATTTTTCTTTATTCCTTTATCGCCTTTGCTATTATTTCGGCCATCTTCTTGGCACCTTTGCCGTCGGGATGGATACCATCGGCTACCACCTTATCGCCATCGTTCTGCATCAGTGTGTGCAGGTCGATTATCTGCAGACCATACTGACGGGCAACTTCCTGCTGGATAGGGATAATCTCGTCGGTGATTACCTTATCATTGATATTCCAAGTTGACTTGAAGGCAGGGATTGGAGTGCAAAGCAGGATCCTTGGACCAGCGGGCTGGACTACTGCCTTGGCCTTCTTGCCCTTCTTCTTGGCGGGTTGTGCCAGGTCGGGACGCAGGGTGAGAATCATCTGCTGAAGGTCCTGCTTGAACTCAGCGCCATACTGCCAGTTCTCAGGCTTCGAGTCGTTGGTACCAAGTTTGATTACTACTACATCGGGCTTAAATGCCAGCGCGTCGCGCCAGGCCATCTCGTTCATATATGGGAAGTCGCCCTTATTAAGCATAGTACGCGCAGAGACACCGAAATTCTTAACCCAATAGCCATCGCCCAGCATCCCCTGCAACTGTGCAGGATAGCCAAACTTGGTGCGCATATCTATTCCAAAGCCATCGGTAATACTATTTCCGATACAAGCCACACGGATAGCGTCCTGCTTAGGAGCAGGGATAGACTTGAGCCAGCTGCCAAGGTCTTGCAACATCTGGTCGCGATACTTGAACCAAGCGCCAAATCCGAAACCATGATCACCCGAGGGGTAGATAAACAGGCTGCACTCGTTGCCAGCATTACGCATAGCCGAGTAATACTGCACACCATTGGTAACTACCGGCACCAGGCGATCATCATTGGCACTGATGATGCAGGCAGGAGGTGTCAGGTGACTGCGAACTGCATTCTGTGTAGAGTACTGTCTCACAAGTTTTGAATCCTTATACCCCTCTTTGCCCAGGAAATTGATGCACGACCACTTGTGCGATACGCGCTCGTCCATAGAGATCACCGGATAGAAAAGTATTGAGAAGTTTGGACGCACTTCGAATGGTGACAACGTAGAGATGACCGACGACAGATGTCCACCGGCAGAGAAGCCCATGATACCCACATCGTTAGGATTGATGTTCCATACCTTGGCCGAATCGCGAACGATACGGAATCCCTGCTCTACATCACTGATGGGGATAGTACGGTCGCCATTAGGCAGACGGTAGTTGACCACGAAATAAGCTATCCCCTGCTTGTTCATCCACTCTGAGGCCAACGTACCCTCGTGGGTGTTCGATAGCATAGAGTAGCCACCACCTGGCACACCTACGATAGCTCTACCCGAAGATGTCTGGGGTAAGAAACACACCATCTGAGCCTTTCCGTCGTCGGTCAGGTTCAGCGTAAACTTTTTTGCGGTCTGTGCCTGCATGGTCATTGCCAGCATCATCAGCCCTGTAATGAATAGTTTTCTGTTCATAGTTCAATTTTTATAATTGTTATTATTATCATACATACTATATTGATTAATTTGCGTGCAAAAATACAAATTTCATTCCAAGTCTGCAAATAAATAGCGAAACTTTTCGTATTTTTGCACACAAAAAGAACTAAAAGACATTATGATTTCATTCGAATGTGATTACAACAATGGGGCCCATCCAAAGGTACTGGAGAACCTCATAAAATACAACGACGCGAAACCCACGCCATACGGTTTCGACGAGTTTAGCGAGCGTGCTAAAGAGCGCATACGTGTGGCTTGCGGACTGCCCGATGCTCAGATATTCTTCCTGACGGGTGGCACACAGACCAACGCCACCACCATCGACTCGATGCTGTATCAGTATGAGGGAGTCATCTGCGTGGGTAGTGGACATATCAACGTACACGAGGCAGGCGCTGTGGAGTTTACTGAACACAAAATCATTACCATTGCCGACAATAATGGTAAGATGGAAGCCAAGACACTCGACAAGTACCTTGACGACTACATGCACGATGGCAACAAGGACCACGCAGTACACCCTGGACTGGTTTACATCACATTCCCCACCGAACTGGGCACACTCTACACCGCCAAGGAGCTCGACGAAATCTATCAGGTATGTCAGCACTACGATATACCTCTTTATATAGATGGTGCCCGACTGGGCTATGGACTGATGGCCGAGGGCAACGACATCACCCTGCCCTACCTGGCCCGCCACTGCGATGTGTTCTACATCGGCGGAACCAAGATTGGTGCACTGTGCGGCGAGGCTGTAGTGTTCACCCACCAGAATGCCCATAAGCACTTCTTCTCTATCCAAAAACAGCATGGCGCCGTGATAGCCAAGGGTGCACTGATAGGACTGCAGTTTGATGCGCTGTTTTGCGAGGTTGAGACCCCATCCCAAACCCCTCTTCTGGAAGGGGCGGGGAGTCAGATACTCTACTATCATTTATCAGAACACGCCATCAAGATGGCCATGCGGATGAAGCAGCTATTCATAAAGAAGGGTTATGAGTTTCTGGTCGACTCACCCACCAACCAGCAGTTTGTGATTATGAAGAATGAAGAGGCTGAGGCCCTCAGTCAGAAGGTGGGCTTTACCCACTTCGGTCAGACAGACCGCTACCATACCATCTGCCGATTTGTAACCAGCTGGGCCACCACTGAAGAAGAGTTAGACCAATTAGAACAAATATTAGACTAAAAATGAAAAAACTATTCTCAACACTGCTATCAGGCATGCTACTGATGACAGCAACACCGATGAGTGCGACTAAACTCATCGGCATCAAAGTGATTGACAAGGATTATCTGATGCTGCATTTCCGCGATGGCGAGGTGCACTATCGTGACAAAGGTACTGGTCAGAGTGCCTATCTGGGCCACTCGTTTGCTGAGGGCGACGACACACTGGTGGTATTCGGCGAGAAACTCAAGGCCGAAGTTGCCCAGAAGGCTGGACTGTGGACTATCACATCGGCCGACGACAAAGCATTGGGCAAGGCTCAGCCACTGGCCGTTTGGCGCAAGTCAAAGCCAATGAATTTCGACAACACACTGACTGCCGAACTCGACCACTGGCTGTTCTTGCAACTGCCAAAGTCGATGAAACAGGGATGTACCTATAAGGTTGCTATTCCAGCTGGCATCGGCACAGATACTTCCGACGCTGCTATCCGCTTCGACATCTGGAATAATATGTCGGAGGCCGTTCACGTCAACATTATCGGCTATTCGCCACTCGAAGCCAAGCATGCAGCCGACCTGTATCAGTGGTTGGGCGACGGCGGACAGCGCGACTATAAGTCACTCGAAGGCAAGGGCGTATGGCTCTACAACGTCAACACCAAGAAGAAACAGAAGGTGGGAACAGTAAAGTTCTGGCAACCAGCTACAGCATCGGTCAACGAGGCTGGTGGCAAGAGCCTCATCGGCACTGATGTCTGGAATATTGACTTCAGCGGCAACAAGCCTGGTTGCTACCGACTGGTTGTAGAGGATGTGGGCTGTAGCATGGACTTCGAGATCAGAAACGACATCTACTACGAGCCTTATCGCTACTCTGTTCGCGGTTATTACTACATGCGCCTTGGCGAGCCCATCGACCCAGCCCATGTTACCCCCATACCACGTCAGCCACAGTTCATCCCCGAGACCGATCCCAAGGGATTCACCGTTTACAAGACCGACTTCCACCCATGGAGCCCAGGTTGGCGCGAACTGCACACCGATGTATGGGACGAGCCCCACTTCAAACAGCTCAAGCAGTCTATCTTCTGGCAGCACCGTCTGCCCGGCAATCCTGTCAACATAGATGTCAAGGGTGGTCACTCTGATGCATTCGACTGGGACCGCCATCTGGCTCACGTCAGCAACATCTACGACATGCTGTTGCCATACATCCTTTCTGGTGGCAAGCTTAATGACGACCAGTTGGGCATCCGCGAGAGTGGGAACGGCATCCCTGACCTGCTCGACGAAGCACGCAACGAGGTAGATTTCTTCCTCTCTATCCGCGATGGCGAGGCTTACTCTCAGGGTGTAACCAATCCATGCGCCGACTGGAGTGTGATGTTCCAGGCTGGTTGTACCACTATGGCAGCCTGGGCTAATGCAGCTAACTGTGCCATCATGGCCGAGGCATTCCGTCTCTCATCTCTAAATTCTAAATCCTCACTTCACGACTCGCTCCGCCAGTACTATACCGACGAAGCTATCAAGGCCTTCCGCTTTGCTTCACGTCAGGACAATCTGCAACTCGACGACCTGCAGGATGTAGGTTCTATGCAGATGCGTGGTCGCGACTTCCGCCAGATGGCAGCCGCATTCCTTTACAATCTTACAGGCGATGAGCAGTGGGAGCGACTGATGGTCGACGAGAGTATGATTAAGGACAGCAAGTCGCTGCTGTTCAGCAAGGGCCGTCATGGTTTCTTCGGTGTAGGTGTGATGCACGAGGATGGTAAGAATGTGGTTCCATTCTGCCAGTACTGGGCAGCCGCAGCCTATCTTACATGTCCACAGCCACGCCACTATAGCGAGTTCTACCAGAACCTCAAGGTATGCGTGAAGGCTCAGGCCAAGGATTACAACTATGGTCATGTAGCCAATCGCCCAAGCCGTCGTGCAGCTAATGACAGCCGTTGGCAGACTTCACAAAATCTGCAACTAGTAATGCTTGCCCACTACATCGCCGACAAAGCCACCCGCAAGCAACTCGAAAACATCATGTACACTGAGGCTAGCTGGGCATTAGGCCGCAATCCAGGCAACATTGTTGAGATGACAGGTCTGGGCGAGCGCCATATCACCGATGTATACTCTACCGGTCGCAACGATGGCGACCCAGGCACACACCCTGGTCAGACCCCATTCAACGGCACCGAGACATGGTCGCCCGGTCACAATGGCGGCGATGCCCGCGAGATATTGAAATACTGCTATCCCGACTGGAACAATGGTGGCTGGCCCCGTCAGGAGTCGTACTTCAACCAGCGTTACTTCTGGGTAAACGGCGAGTTCACCCCACGCGAAACCATGCGTGGCAAGATGGCCCTCCTGGCCTATCTTTATTCAATAAAATAAAGTACCGTAGGCTGACGAGTTGCAATCCATAGTTTTAGATGCTTAAAAGTAAGGTCCCAAGTATGAAGAAGTAGCATCTTTAAGAGTAAAACAACTTGTTTTACTTTCGAAGAAGTTATCTTTTAGATGGCAATAAATATGCTCTTCGACAACAAAACAAGTTGTTTTGATAGAAAAGGTGGAAGAGAGGTGGAAGTAAAATAAGGCACTTCCACCTCTGAAAACACCTGTATTTATACGGCTTTAAGTATGGTTTGGTGGAAGTGGAAGACAATTTATCAAAAAAATGTGTGGTCCTGACGGACAGAGGCAGTTAATATGAAAGATGCCGACCTTCAGCAGATTGGCATCTTTTCTTATTACGGAGCGCTGTTATTTTGGAGCGCTGTTGTAAACTGTCTCTAATGTGTAGTTGACATCATCAGATGTTGCAGCCTTTATCATTGTCTTTACTAGCGACTCCAAGTCATTAAGGTATGTGCCATCGTTGTGGTTAAAGTAACCATGATGTTCGTTTCCGCCTCCGGTCGAGTTATTGTCCCATACAAACAGCGGCATGTTGTAGGTATGAGCCGCACGGCATACGTACTCCAAGTAGTAGTTACGGAACAGATTTGAACGGTCGGTAGTGTGCATCACGCAACCATACTCGCCGATGTAAACGGGGATATTATTGGCAACGTACTTCTCCTGCAGTTTCTGGAATGTCTCAACCACATGTTCCTCGTTGCTGCCTGACTGATACTTGCCTGAAGCAGCTGTGTGGCCCCACTCCGACTTACCGCCACTGTCTTCCGGTGTCAGCGTAAAAGTGTTAGGATCATAGAAGTGTACGCTAACCATCACACGATTGGCAGCATCTGTAGGCAATACAAATCCATCCTCGAGTGCGAACTTGGGACTAGACGCATAGGCAGGTACACCTATCCAGCGTGTGGCATTATTGCCACCTGTAGCACGGATAGTGTTTACTACCAACTGGTTCCACTCGTTCAGAGTCTTATACTGTTTGCCACCATCAGTAAGGTTGTCGCCCCAACCCCAGTTACCATCCTGAACCTCGTTGAATGACTCGAAGAAGAGGAAGTCACCCTTATCCTTGAAAGCCTCAGCTATCTGAGTCCAGGTCTTGGCTATACGGTCCTTTATACTCTCGTTGATGATGTTATTGCTGGCAGCCTGCTTGATGTCCTGCCAATACTCATCGTGGTGCATGTTCAGTACAACATTCAGTCCTGCAGCCTCAGCCCATTCTACATTCTGTTTTACCTCAGCCATATAGGTGGCATCGATAGTCCATGGGTCGGCAGTTTGATAGTTACCCCATGTCACACAAACACGTACGGTACTTACTCCAGCAGCCTTCAGGTTGGTATAGAGCACCTGTGTAGGTGTGGCATTATCCCAATAGCCCCACTGGTTGGGCGTACCATCCTGCCCCGAACTAGTATCGAAATGATTACCTAGGTTCCATCCCCAGCCTAACTTCTTGGCCAGAGCAGTAGCATCGTTGTTGAGAGCATCTGGTTTCTTCTTTGTGGTGAAACTGAATGAATACTCATCAGCAAGAGCACCTGTCACGCCGATAAGGCCCTTGGGGATCTTTACGATAACCTTGGTCTCATAATCAGAGCAGTTAACTGTAAAGCTCAGATTCTTACCACTTACCGTTGCAGAGCCTGATAGTGTTCCTCCAGAAATGACAGGCTTCAAACTGGGATCGTTCGACATATTGACATCCTTGTCGTAGCTTACTTGCACACTGATAGCACCAGTGGCAATATCTGTTGCGCCATTAGCAGGAGTTGTTGACAGTACCGTAGGTGGTATAACCGTTGGTGTAGGAGTTGGAGTTGGTTCTGGATCATCACTACCTCCTCCGCATGCTACATTAATAGTGAGCATGGCCATAATGGCGGTAATAGAAAAGATGTTTTTAATTTTCATACTCGTTAATATTAGTTGTTATTAGAAAGATATAATCCGTTTACATCATGCAAGAACAGTGTTTCATTAAGATTATAGAACTCCACAAAATTGGTTGTTGATACATGACCAGGATATGGAGCGAAGTGATGCTGAGGTCTCTCTCTGGCATTTCGCCACACCAGCACATAACCTATAGGATACTTTGCAAGTACAGGAGCCAACGTCTTGGTCCACCAGTCGCTGGTCTTGATGCCCTCATAACCAGTCTCAGTCAGCGCCATCACCTTATTATGCGCTTTCGCCACTTTACCTACCATAGCCAGATTCTTATCCAAATCGTCGGCAAACTTTGCCACTTTCACTGTATCAGCATCAGGAGCAAAGCAGTAACAGTCGAGACCAACAACGTCGATTATATCGTCGCCAGGATAGCGCTCCAGATACTTTGTGTCATCGCCATCGGGCTCAGTGCCTGGAGAGTAAGCGAATAGTGCATTTACCACGCCCTTATCCTTTAGTCGCTCAACCGTCATAGTCCAAAGACTCTTATATTGCTCAGGTGTGCAGAAGTCCTGGCCCCACCAGAACCACGAACCAGTATGCTCGTGCCAAGGACGGAACAACACAGGAACCCTGACTCCGTACGGTGTCTCTAATGAGTTAAGGAAATCAGCCACTTTGTCCAGCCATGTAAGGAACAGCTCATGTTGCTTTCCACCCTCAAGAACTGAGGCAACGGTATTCTTTTCGACGTCTTTCAGAGAATCGGCCACCCACGAGGAGCCACCTGACAACGGATTGTCGAGATGCCACGAAAGTGTAATCATTCCGCCATGATCGAAGTGGTTTATGATTTCCTGACGGATACGCTTAAATGGCACGCCATCCAGATTCTTGTCATCACCCAGTTCTATATGACCGAGGTCGAAACTGAGGACAGCAGGAAAATCATTGCATACGCTCTTTACATCCGATTTTGTTCCGATTGTAGAGTCGTTGTCATAGTCAGACTCCCAACCTATACCATAAACCACATCGTCATGATGTCCAAACATATAGACACCGCTATCAGCCTGAGCTCTCAGGTTGGATAGCATATTCTCTGTACGAACAGTCTTGCCCGACTCACCGATAGGGTCGTCGGCTTTGCCATTTCTTCCACATGCAGTTATCAACGTGATAACCGAGATAGTAAATAATACGCTCTTTATTACTTTAGACATATCAAAATTTTAAAGGAGGCGCAATCACACAATTGCGCCTCCTGAATTATAGGTTAATTACTCAATTGTAATCTTAGTACACTTCACGTTGTCTCCATTGAGAACGAATACACCTCCCCATCCCTGCGAGGTATATGCTGCATCGAGCATCTCCTGAGTGAGTTTAAGTGCATACTTTCCTCCATTACCATCAAGGTCATACTGAGTGAACTTACCACCTTCGGTGTCGTTACCCAAGCTACAAACACTTGCGTAGGTTTTGCCCCAGTGACCTTCAACAAACTCAATCTTCCATGCTGCATCCAGTGGAGTGAGATAGAAGTAAATGGTCTGACCTGCCTTTGCACCAAAAGCTGACAGTTCTGCACCTCCATCAGAGAGGACATAAGGCTGGTTGCCCCAATCGTCGGCAATAGCTTCACCTTCCCAAAGAGTCGTCTCAAGGCTGTTGTAATGAGTTACAGCAATCTTAGTAAGAACAGCGCCTTCACCATTAACAATCCAGCACATACCCCAATCGGTCAGGGTAGTCAATTGTTCAACCATTTGGGCGGTAGCTACAAACTCTATGGCACCATCGTGCTCAGCAAGATTATAGTTACCAGGATTAATCTCAGCACCGCTGCCTACACCTGCTGCAACGCCAGCCTCTTCCTGTGCAACCCAATGTCCATCGTAGAACTTTACATTCCACCAATCATTGTATGGAGTAACATATACACGGATTACATCACCCTCCTGGAGGTCCATATCCTTGAACATGTTTGGATTATTATCACCAGCAGTGCCCTTACCCATTTCCCAGTTCAAAGACCATGAACCAAGATCTACAGTACCAGTCCACAGCACTGTGGTTACCTCAGTGTTAGGAATAAAGTCTATGGTATAGGTAATCTCTCCGTTGGAAGAAATCAGACGAACTGCAGAACCCTTCTTAGCGTTTTCTGGAACACCAATAATAAGCTGATCCTTGTTCAGACCTGTAATAATCCACTGACAAGCAGCACCATTGATTTCTACACCAGTAAGTTTGTCGCCATTAACTACATTCAGTACCATGCTGTTACCAGCCTTTATCTCATCCTCATCACCAGGCAGAGCTGTGGCATAGCAGAATACTGCCTCGTTTACTGTCAGGTCGAGTCCAGAAACAGTTGTTCCGTTAGCAAGCTTAAGAGTTGGCTTACAGCTTACTGCGTCCATAGGTACAGTAAGTGAGATGCTGTTACCATCGGCTGCAGGCTCTACCTTCACCTCGGTAGTTCCATCGCCAAACTGTACAGTCTTAACCAGATCAAGGTTAGTACCGTTGATAACCAATGCGCCACCAGCATTTACAACTGAATTGCCGTAACCAGTAACAACAGGCTTAACCAATGTGTAAGCAACTTCGACACCAGCACCATTAGCCATGCGGAGAGTGATATTACCCTCGGTAGCCTTTTCTGGTACTGCCTTAACTATAATCTTGTCGGCAGCCACAGTGATAGCATCACCACTCTGAGCATCAGCATCAGGGAACTCAACACTTGTAACAACATCAAGATCCTTACCGTTGATAACAAGAACAGTACCAGCCTTTACTGGATTAGGAGTAGCAACAGCCTCAGAAGGCTTAACTGTATTGATGTTACCTACTGGAACCTCAACACCCGAACGGGTAATGAAGTTGAAAGCGCCATCGGGAGCCTCGGCTGGCAATGCAAATGTAATAGAAGTCTTTGTTGCCTCGAAATCTGTAACCTCAACATTTCCAAATACGACCTTCTCTACCAGATTGTAGTAGTTACCTGTCAGAGTGATTGTCTCACCAACCTTAGCGGTGATAGTTCCAAGCACATCGGCCTCGCCACGAGGAGAAGCAATCTTGCTTGTAGACGGAACGCCAATCTCAATAGCATTCTTGGTTGAAATAATCTGATACTCAACATTGTTAGGATCAATCTCAGCGTTAGTCAGATCAACTGTATAAAGTTTCAGCTTACCAGTCTTTGCCTCCTCGGGAACAACCAGTTCGATAACATAACGGTTGTGTGCAGTGAAGTTATCAACACCAACACATACACCATCAGCAAATTCTACCATCTGGATGATGTCCAGATAATCATCACTTCCTTCAGGAATAGTGAGGCGAATCTTCTCACCAGGCATAGCTGATGCTGGCATGGTGATATTTGCAGGATCAAGTCCCTCAGTATAATTCAACTCGGTAATAGTTGAAATAACGTTACCAGTCTTTGTGGTCAGTTTAACAATGCCAGGCACAGGACCATCGTGAGGAACGACAACACGTATCTCACTTGGTATACCAGCCTTTACCACTTCGATATTGGTAATAGGGGCTACACCAGGTATCTCTACCTGAGAAATCTGATCCAGGTTACTACCAATGAAGCGGAGTGTACCACCACGCATAACTGGAGTAGGACCGTACACATTGAGACCTACACCAGAAACAAACTGGTTTGTGTCGAGGTCATCATTGCTACATGCCGTAAAGGAGGTTGCTCCTGTCAGCACTAAGCACATCGTTAAGATGGCTGAAAAGATATTATTCTTTTTCATTGTCTTTTGCTTAATTAATTAGAGATTTGGAACAACTCGGATGTTGTCATAGCGGAATATTGGGGTACAAGCAGTACCAGAGACGCCGCCATTGATAGGCCAGATAATAAAGCTGTCGAACGAACTTTCGCTCATAGGATTGCTTACCTTGCTACCATCATCGTTATATACGAATTCTGTCAGAGGAATAGTTACCGTAATCCACTCGTCGCCAGTATCGAATGAACCTGAATCCTTCCAAGGATTATAGAGGGCACGTGGCAAGTCGAGACCACCGTCGGCACTGGTATGGATATAGGTATTGTTCTGCCAAGAGTCGTTAGCACACTGCTGATTGTTTACGAAGAGAATCTGCATAGCACCTGCCGACCATGGATTTGACTTTGGAATAAAGAGCTCCATCTTGAATGACATGTTCTCCCAATCAGAGAAATCCAGGAAGTTACGCAGAGGAATACCAGGACCAGAAGTGATGCTCATAGGATCGCCGTTCCAGTTACCGCACCAGAATGGGAGTTTAAGATCCTCTACCCATCCACCTTCGGTTTCTGCAGGACCAACCTGTACATACATTCCGTCAACACCGTTAACATCGCTGTAGGTTATAGCATTAATATTCCATCCCTGTGGAACAACATCGGTAGCTCCGTCGAAGTTGGTGATAAGACCACGGCTATCGTGGAAGTAGAACTTAGACTTTCCTGTACCATAGATAGAAGATACTTCAAGTTGTCCTTCCTGAACACCCTCAGGAACTTTGAATACGATCTGAGAGGCAGATATAGACTTGAAATTCTCTGCAGGCACCTTGATGCTGGTTGAGTTGCTGATGCCAGTAAAGGTAACAGACAGAGGCTGGTTGGGGTCGTCAACGAAATACTGACCTGTAATAACAGCATCGTCACCTACCTTAGCCCACTCATTCTTCATAGCAGTAACCACAGGAGCAGGAACAAGCACCTTGAAGTCGTAGGTAACTGTATCAGCATCGCGTGTCACCATATAAATCTTACCAGTGTTGCTACCAGGAATATCCTTTGGAATAGTGAGCAGCATGGTGTTTTTGGTGATGTAACTTGTATTCAGAGTTGCCTTTACGTCATTGAAGTACATCTCCTTAATACTTGTAAGATTCTCACCTACAATACAGATAGGGGTAGCAGTGAAGGCTTCGACAAGAAGCGAATCCTTAGAAGCAGCATCCTGCAAACGTATATAGTTTATTGAAGGTTTTCCACCCGTCAACTCAAATTTGTCGGGCTCGTCAGTACAAGAGCTGAAGAGCGACACAAAACCGACGGCAAGTAAAGCCCAATTAATATGCTTTTTCATTTTATATTGCATTTTAATCATTAATAAGAATAAGTATTACGAATGTCTACATGTACAGCAGGAACGTTAGAACCTACGTTAGGATTCAGAGCCACGTCCTCTGTCGGGAACGGAAGTACGAATGAATTGGCTGTAACATTAGGTACAGCTACCTCATAATTATACTCTACATTACCATCGGCTGTTACAATGTTCCATGTACTGCGATCAGACTCATAATAGGCCTTGTAGAGAGCGTTGCAGTTCCAGAGCTGGTTGCGGTGCTGGTTCTTAAGTTCGGTGATACAAGCATCGACATCGTAGTAAGCACGACGAACATAGTCGTACCAACGGTCGCCCTCGCCGGCAAGCTCAAGACGGCGCTCCTTCCATATCATGTCGAATGTAAGACTATTAACTGCGGCTGCTGTAGGAATAGCGCGCTGGTGTACCTTATTATATGCATCACAGGCAGAAGCATCGGAACCCTTACCTTGAAGTGTCATAGCCTCGGCATATACCAAATACACATCGGCAAGACGCAGGATGTGAGTAGCAAGTGCAGAAGCCATACGGCCATCGGCAATACCCATCTCAGCTACGTGGTCGGCAGTATTTCCGTAAAGGTGCTTCACGTTGTTAGAACCGCAAGGACCTTGGAGCTGACCAGTTGCCGAAGCGTTGTAGTTGCTGTCATAGATGTACTTAAGATAGTCAAGACCTCCCTTGTCGCGCCAGAAGTATGGATACACATCGCCAGGAAGCATCATTGTAGCCTTACGACGCTTGTCAATGTCAGGTCGGCTATCCGGACTTGGGAATTCCTTCAAACGAGCATCGGCACCTGTACCTTCAATAGTGTAAACACCAAATGCTTCCATCAAGTCGGCAGATGGGCCACCCCAACCGCCCCATACATTACCTACCTCACAAAAGCCTTCGATAGCAAGGTCGCTCTGTAATGAGTTCTGACAAGTCCAGTGAGCGCCTACAGTCCAGCGCCAAGCAAACAGGCTCTCGTCGCTATTATTGTTAGAACCGCGGAAGATGTCCTCGTATTCTGGCATCAATGATCGTCCGGAATTGTCGATTACATCCTTGGCATACTGAGCAGCCTTGGCCAAATCTTCGCTATTAAGACTGCCTGTAACACCCGCCTTGGTAAGATATACCTTAGCCAGCAGACCCTCTGCACAATAATAGTCTACACGACCAGTAGTGCTCTTCTCGCGTGGAAGAAGCTCCAAAGCCTTCTCTAGAGTAAGGATGATATACTCGTAAACATCGGCCTTCTCTACCTTTGACATCTCATTATAATTGCCAGCGGCAAGAGTTGCCGAGTTATCGTGAACGATGGGTACATCGCCAAACGAACGTACCAGATAGAAATAAGCCATAGCCTTCCATGCCAGGCACTCACCCATTGTCTGGTTCTTTACTGTCTGTGATGCGCTAGCACCAGAGATTGACTGATATACCGTAGAACAGTGGCTGATAACTGCCCACAGCGAATATGACATATTAACAAGGTCTACATCGGTACCATTAACCGAGAAGTTAAGGTAAGGGCTATTACCCATATACATATTACCCGCCATAACCTCACCAACCTTGATAAAGCCACGCTGGAAGTCATACCATGGCGAATTATAGAGATAGTTGACACCCGAAATGCAGGCTTCGTCGGAAGAATAATAGTTTTCCGTATTGTAACTATCCTCTGTCGGACGATCCAAGAAGTCGTCGCAAGAGGTAAAGCATACCAGGGCTGCCGAGAAGAGCATTCCGACACCCATTGCTTTTATGTTCATTTTTGTTTTCATAATTGTAGTAATAAATAATTAGAATGACACACTCACTGCACATGAAACACTTGTTGGCGAAGGATAACGTCCGTTGTCAAGACCGAACACGTTAGCACTTGCTGTCGAAGCACCGATTTCAGGATCGTAGCCATCATAACCTGTGATAGTAAATAGGTTGGCGGCGCTAACAGAGAGACGTAGGTTAGTCAGTCCAATCTTTCGTATAAGTTTGGTATCGAAAGTGTATCCTAAAGTAACGTTCTTAAGACGTACATAGCTGCCATCTTCGATATAACGGCTGCTCCATGCATCGTTATCATTAGGATCATTGATTGAAGCACGTGGAATTGAAGCACCAGGATTAGCAACAACAACATTAGCGATGTTATCATACCATCTCTCGTCGGTAGCATCAATGGCCATAAGCTTAGTACGGTTCAGAACATCAGTGGTCTGGTTTGCCCAAGCCGAATTCATGTGGGTAAGCTTCATCTTCATGTAGTTACCAACTTTGTTTCCTACAGAACCATTAATGAAGATGTTCAGATCAAAGTTCTTGTAACGGAAGGTGTTGTTCCAACCGAAGGTGAACTTTGGCAGTGGAGAGCCAATGTTGGTCTTATCGTTCTCATCAATCTTACCATCACCATTTACATCCTTGTATTTGATATCACCCACGAATGTGGTATTTGAGCGACTGTAGCGAGTGGGGTCTGTACTCCAGCTCAGACTACCGTCGGCATTGGTAACAATCGGGTTGTTCTGCTGAAGAGTGTTTACTGGAGAATTGATGATATCCTCGAAATTCTGATAGATACCCTCTACCTCATAACCATAGAAATTATAGAGTGACTCACCTACTACTGAACGAGACACCACGTCGGTCCACTGACCTACACCCAGCAGAGCTGTAGAGTTAGACAGGCTGTTCAACTTGTTGCGGTTGATAGAGAACTGAACGTCGGAACTCCAAGAGAAGTTTTTGGTTTCAATAGGTCTGGTATTCAATGCAATTTCGAAACCTGTATTCTCGATATCACCATAGTTTCCGTATGGAGCTGCGAGGGCAGAAGAGCCGTTGCCGCTTGTTCCCATATACGAAGGCAGGATGAGCTGCATAAGCATATCCTTAGAAGTCTTCTTATACCAGTCGAAAACAAGGTTAACACGATCATGGAAGAAATTCAGGTCAAGACCGATATTAATCTGCTCCTGTGTCTCCCACTTAACATCAAGGTTCTTAATATTGGCAGGACGATAGCTCACACCAAGAGCCGACTCCATAACACTCATTGCAGAACCCCACTTATAACCACCGATGTTAGAGTTACCAGTCTGACCCCAACCGATACGAAGTTTACCATTGGTAAGGATACCATTGTTCTTGATATTCTCAAAGAACTTCTCCTCAGTGAATCGCCATGATGCAGCCAGAGAGTGGAAACCAGCCCAACGCTTGTTTGGACCGAAGTTAGAGCTACCATCATAACGATAGGTATAGGTGAACATATAACGGTTGTCGTAATTATATGTCTCACGAGTGAAGAATGATGCCATTGCAGCACTTCCGAAACCATAACCTATGGTAGGTTCGCCAGTACCAAGAGCAGGGTTCTTCACAATGTCAAGAGGCATACCTGTATTGAAGATAGAAATATAATTCCAGCTTGACTCCCAAGCCTCCTGTCCAACCATGGCTGTGAAGCTATGCTTGCCGATATTTCCATTATAGGTCACATAGTTCTTGAATGTCCAGTATTTGTTTTCGTTCTTCTGCTCACGACCTTCATTCTTGCTAAGATGATAGGTTCCGAGGTCAACAGTTGGATTAAAGGTCTCAGCATGGTTCCATCCGAGGTCCCAACCCAATTCTGTGTGCCAGGTAAGATTCTTAATTGGCGTAATATCGAAGAACAGGTTACCATTGAGCTTCTGACGTCTCAGGTTGATGTCGTTCATCAGAGCCATAGCAATAGGGTTAGGATTTGTAAATCCTTCCTTGCTTACAGAAGAATAGCCGCCATCGATATTATAAATCTGGATGTCGGGAGGTGTGGTCAATGAATAGTTGATGATACCCTCATCCTGGTCGGCCTTCAACAAATCTTCTTTCGTTTCGCTGAAAGAAACATTGACACCCATCTTCAACCAAGACTTAAGATCTGCATCGAGGTTAGCACGCATAGAATAGCGCTTGAAGTCACTACCGATAAGCGTACCTTCCTGATTCATAAGACCGCCACTGACGTAGTATCTAACCTTATCGCTACCGCCCTGCATACCGATCTGGTGCTGATGCTGGAAAGCTGTGCGGAAAACGGCATCCTGCCAGTTAGTACCTTTACCCAAAACGCTGGGGTCAGAATATGCTGGATCAGGATTAGACAGCTCGCCCTGATTTACAAGGTCGTTGTAGTACTCAGCAAACTGGCGCAGGTTAAGCATGTCGATACGCTTGCTCTGGCGCGACCAGTTAACCATACCATCATAGGTAAACTTTGCCTCGCCTGCCTTACCACGCTTAGTAGTAATAAGTACTACACCATTAGCACCCTGGGCACCATAGATAGCCGTAGCAGAGGCATCCTTAAGGATTTCCATTGATACGATATCGGCAGGGTTGATAGTTGCGATAGGAGAAATTGTAGAAACCTGACCATTTCCAAGTTTGTCGCCCAGACCGAAGTCGGCACCCGACTGTCCTGTTGCCTGCACAATCACACCATCGATGACATACAGCGGCTCAGCGCCTGCATTGATGGTGGCCTGACCACGCACGCGGATAGATGAACTTGAACCAGGGGCTCCTGAGGTCTGTACGGCCGAGACACCGGTTACACGGCCTTGGAATGCCTGGTCAAGGTTTGTAATATGTGCATCCTTCAGCTGTTCTTCGCCCAGTGTAGCCGAAGCACCTGACAGGTCGCTCTTCTTCATTGTACCATAACCAACTACAACTACTTCGTCGAGCAGCTGTTTGTCTTCTTCGAGAGTAATCTTGTAGTTAGACTGGTTAGCAGTAATCTTTACCTCCTTGTTAAGGTAACCGATGTAAGAAATCACCAGGGTCTGACCTGGGTTAGCGTTCAGAGTAAAGTTTCCGTCGAAATCGGTGGCCACACCGTTTGACGTGCCCTTCACCACTACACTGGCTCCGATGACGGGGCCTGAAGCGTCGACTACAGTACCTGTAATCTTCTTAGCAGCCTGCTGAACCTCCTGCGGAGCTTCAGCGGCATTGGCGTTCGTGGAGTATCCAAGTCCCATAAGAGCCATGGCACTCACCAGAAGCGCTGTCTTTCTAAAATTTCGATTCATACTTAGTGTTAATATTGTTAATTGGTTTATAAGATTGCTAGTTATGTTATGAGAGTACAACACCATAATCACGTTCCTTATATAAAAAGGTACGCGCGAGAAACATTGTTAAGTTGAAACGTTTTGGGTCATTTATCATATATTTCAGTTTTACATTTAGTTACAGTAGAAAATCCAGAACAACTGAATCCGCTGCAAAGATAATCATTTCTTAATTAAATAAAATACTTTTGTTTGATAAATGCTGATACTTTTTTGCTATGCTCGCATTTTTAACATTTAAAATACGTAAAAAATGCCAAAAATAGAGCAAAAGTGTAGCTAAAACACCTAGAAAAGTCCCTTATTTGCTAATTAATGTAAACAAAACACACAATTAATAAAACCTTTTGTAAATTTGCAGCATAAAATCAACTGATGAACTATGAAGCGATTATTACTAATCTTCTGTGCGGTTTGGGGGATGCAGGCCTCAGCGCAGATTCAGACTAACGCAGGTGTACAATATCTGCAGTGTATGCAAAAAGACATGTCGACAGACTTCTACGATCTGTCGAATACCTACTTCTTTGCCGACTCACTAGTATGTTTTGACACAGCCAAGGGCGAGGGACTGGTACAATGGAAGCGATACAGGATGAGTCCACGACAGGCATTCAACCTGAACGGATACTGGCCTGTACGTTTGCAACAGTTGGACTTTCCTGATGCAGCATACGACAATGACCCGAATCTGAAAATAAAGATAGAGTTTATCACACCAAGAACGGCACGCATACGCATGCTGACAACTCCGGTGGAGCCAAAGAACAATGATCAGGAAGATGTGATGTTTTGTGACGGATTTAAGGCTAAGGGTAAAGGAGAGGTATGGAAGACTTATCAGTCAGCAGATGCCATAACATATAGTTCTGCATACGGCACCATCGAAATAAAGAAGTATCCATGGCGACTGGTGATTAAGGATGCCAACGGCAAGGTGCTGACACAGACACGACACATCATCGACAACGACTCATCGCAGGTTAAGCTTCAGCCATTCTCGTTTATCAAGCGAGGCAGCGACAACTCGCGTAGCATCAACCCAGTGCTGACACTGGCACCAGGCGAGCGCATATATGGTTGCGGAGAATCCTTCACCTCTCTTAATAAAGTAGGACAGAAGGTACATCTGAGTGTTACCGACCCACAGGGACCTGAGACCGACGGACAGTATAAGCCAGTGCCATTCTTCTTTTCAAACCGTGGCTACGGTATCTTTATGCACACTTCGGCCCCTGTTACATGCGACTTCGGCGCATCGTATATAGGTGCAGACCGACTGTTTATGGCCGACGAACAGATGGACTTCTTCGTATTCTTCGGAGAGCCTAAGGATATTCTAAATGAATACACCGAAATAACAGGTAAGTCGCCACTACCCCCACTATGGAGCTTTGGCACTTGGATGAGTCGCATAACCTACTTCTCGCAAAAGGAGGGTCTGGAGATAGCCCGCCAACTGAGAGAGCACCGCATACCCGCAGATGTCATCCACTTTGACACAGGATGGTTTGGCACCGACTGGCAATGCGACTACCAGTTTGCCAAGGACCGCTTTGAGAATCCAGTAAAGATGCTGAAGCAGCTGGCCAAGGACGGTTTCCACACCTGTCTGTGGCAGTTACCTTACTTCACACCGAAGAACCGTTTCTTCAGCGAGATTATTGAGAAAGGTATGCATGTAAAGAATGCTACCGGTGGCATGCCTGTAGAGGACGCCATACTTGACTTCTCTAACCCTGAAACCGTAGTCTGGTATCAGCAAAAGATAGAAGGTCTGATGAAGCAAGGCGTATCGACTATAAAGTGCGACTTTGGCGAGGCAGCACCCTATAACGGATTCTATCATAGTGGCAAGGGTGGACTGTACGAACACAACCTATATCCGCTACGGTATAACAAAGCACTTTGGGAGGTTGTAGAGCGCAATCACCCTGGCGAAGGTATCATCTGGGCCCGCAGCGCATGGGCTGGCAGTCAGCGCTACGCATTGCATTGGGGTGGCGACGCTGCTACAACCAACACAGGTATGCTAGGTGACTTGAGAGGCGGACTGAGTTTCGGTCTGAGCGGATTCTCATTCTGGAGTCATGACATGGGCGGATTTGTTACCGCATCGCCAGAGGATATCTACCGCCGCTGGCTACCATTCGGATTCCTGAGCAGTCACACCCGTGCCCACGGCGCTCCACCAACAGAGCCATGGCTCATCTCCGAATCGTTTACCGACGCATTCCGCGAGTGCGCTGAGATGAAATACAAGCTGATGCCATACGTATGGGAGCAGGCCAAAGAGTGCTCAAAACTAGGACTGCCTATGGTACGTGCACTGCTGGTAGAGTTCCCACACGACCAGGGTGCATGGTATGTAGAGGACGAATATATGTTCGGTTCGAAGATGCTGGTTGCACCTCTGCTTGAGAGCGGCAACAGCCGAAACGTATATCTGCCAAAGGGTAAATGGATAGACTATCAGACAGGTAAGGTGTACGAGGGTGGATATCAGACCATCGAAGCTGGCAAGATACCTTGCATAATACTGGTTAAGGATGGAAGCGTGATACCACACGCACCACTAGCACAGCGCACCGACCAGATAGACTGGAACGCTGTAGAGAACAAGGAATATAAGGCGAATTAACGACAGTGGTGCTTAGCCACCACTTCGCCGTCGTATGAGTTGATGCTGATTCTAACCGAATCGGCATCAATTCTGTTTGTAGGAATACTGATGTAGACCTGAGTAGAATAATACTGAGGCACGTTGCCTTGGTCGTGATACAAGATGAGGTTACGTATCTGCTTGCCATCAGTATGAGTAATTAGAGTGTCGCTAACAATAGCCAGACTTTGAACAGCCGTAGAATCATCGGTAACGCCGGTCTTGACCAGGATGCTAAGATTAAGATAGCGACCAGTCTTGCTCATCCAGGTACTCTCGAACTTAACAGGATCTGTCTTTAGTTCCTTTTCGAATTCAGAAAGCGGTGTGATCACCGGACAAGGCACCTGTCCCATCGAGACAACCTCGGCCTTACCTTCCACCTTATTATAATATAGCATACAACGATAAGTGGTATCAGCCTTAGCAATCCACTTGGCAGAATAAGGAGATGTAACAGCCAACTCATCACCATCATCGGTTACAATCTTAGTTACCTGTCTGACATTGTTGACTACAGCCTCAGCAAAGTCGCCACGCATCAGGGAGTACCTACCCTCGCCCTTCTCGTAAGCATCCTGAGTACATGATAAAAAGAGGAAAGAGGAAAGAGGAAGGAGGAAAGAGGATACTACGTAAAGAAACTTTTTCATTGGGCGGACTTTAGGTTTCGTACGGGATTAGCATACATCGTTAACATACGCTCACGAAGGAAAGCATCGTCCTTATTTGGGAGTTGTATCTTAGCCATCTGACCTGTAAGGTACTGCTCGAAGCGCTGCTTGTCGACATCAGTATAATGAGAAGTATTGGCGTTATCGCCATTAAGTTCGTCGAGTGCGATGTAATTGCAGGGATAGAGTTCATAACCACGATGTATCTCACGGTCCATACGTTCGGCCAGAGCCTTGAACCACTCTGTCTTGGGCAGGTCGGAGAGTTCGTCAATCCAAGTATTAACAGGTGCTGCAGGACGATATACCACACGACCCTTATAGCCGAAGATGCCTGTCTTCATATTGTCGAGGTCGTCCTGACGCGACTTCTTAAACGCAGGATTGTCACGTTTCTGCTGGAACTCCTGTGCTTTAAGATAATCGCAGGGGTCGTACTCGTAGCTGATGGTGAGGGGAACGATGTTAAGTTCCTTAAGGTCGCCACCCATAGCCAGCATCTTTAGTACGGCATCCTGGGTATGGTCGCTTGAATCCTTGGCACGCCCCTCGCGCTGGGCTATCCAGATGTTTTCTTTCTTCTGCGTAACAGCATAGTGGATATAGCGACTCATAAGCTGAGATGCTGCCAACGTCTCGCGCAGCGAGAGACCACGGCGAACAGTAAAGGCCTTGTTCATACGGACCAGCTGCTTAATCCAAGGATATATAAGCAGGTTATTGCCAATACCTATCTCTACGGTAGTGGGATAACCTGCTTCAATCAGCAACACATCGAGGAATGCCGAATCGAGCACGATATCGCGATGATTCGATACGAATGTGTATCGCTGACTTTTATCGTAAGAGGCAATCGAAGAATCCATAAACGAGCAACCGTCGGTATGCTTACGCATGATGTACTTTACCACCGGCTTCATGAAACGCTTCTGGAAATCGAGTGGGGTCTTGATACCCATGAAAGCCAAGCGCAACAAACCATTACGCACCGATTTTGGCAACCAAGGGGCAAAGCCCTTCATCACGATATTAAACTGCCTGTCGTTGAGCAAGTCATCGAAGGCCTGTTTCATCTCTTCCGCCTCGTACGGTCGGATCTCGTCGAACTCTTCTCTCATATATTAATCAAACTGATTCTCAACAATATCTGTAAGCACATCTGTCATCGACAGACCGGCTGCACGCACCTGCTGAGGAATGAAACTGGTAACCGTCATTCCCGGAGTAGTGTTGACCTCGAGCATAGAGATATTACCCTCCTTAGAGATGATATAATCGATGCGGATGATACCATTGCAGTGCAGGATGTCGTAGATGTGTGATGTAATCTGACGGACACGCTCCGTTACATCCTCGGACAGACGGGCTGGAGTAATCTCCTGAACCTGACCATTGTACTTGGCATCATAGTCGAAGAACTCGTTAGAGGTAACAACCTCGGTTGCAGGAAGAACCACTGTCTTCTCCTTGGTCTTGTAAACACCAATAGAAATCTCAGTTCCTTCAAGGAAACTCTCAACCATAATCTCAGGACTCTCTAACATGGCCTTACGGATAGCAGGAGCAAGCATATCCTTGTTCTTTACCTTTGATACGCCGAATGACGAGCCATCGGCAGCAGGTTTTACGAAGCAAGGCATGCCGATACGCTCTTCGATCTCATCGTCGCTAACCAACTCTTCGTAGCCTTTACGGATAAGCAGCGAGTCGGCCACCTTTACACCGTAGCCACGCAGATACTGATTGAGTACAAACTTATCGAACGTCATAGCCTCGACCAGTACGCCACTGGTACTATAAGGCAGACCAATCAGGTCGAAGTAGCCCTGCAGAAGACCGTTCTCGCCCGGAGTGCCATGAATAGTGATATATGCGTAATCGAAAACCTTGGCCTCGCCGTTTTCCATAAACGAGAAATCGTTGCGGTCAATCTTAGCAGTAGTGCCATCTGTCAACTCTACGTGCCAATCCTGACCCTTGATGTCAACAATATAAACATTGTAGCGCTCCTTATCGAAGAAGGAGTAAAGTCCCTGTGCAGATCGCATAGAAACGTCGTGTTCTGACGAGTCGCCACCACATACGATGGCAATCGTTCTCTTCAAATTTTTCATTATTTTATCTCTTAATTCTTAAATCTTAATTCTTAAATTTAATATAACTTCTCCATTTGTCTATCAGTGCCGTCATATCCACGGGCCACTCAGATGCAAAGTCCATCTGTTTGCCAGTGGTGGGATGAACAAATCCCAGTGTCTTGGCATGCAGCACCTGACGCGGACATAGCTTGAAGCAGTTCTGAATAAAAGCCTTGTAGCTGGCTGTGCGCTCGCCACGCAGAAGTTCGGTGCCACCATAGCGCTCATCGGCAAACAGAGGATGGCCGATATGTTTCATGTGGGCACGAATCTGATGTGTACGACCAGTCTCGAGTATACACTCCACCAATGTTACGTAGCCATAGCGCTCCATCACCTTGTAATGTGTTACCGCGGGCTTACCGATCTCTGAATCGGGCGGGAACACCTCCATACGCAGGCGGTCCTTAGGATCGCGACCGATGTTACCCTCTATCCTACCCTCGTCTTCAACAAAGTTTCCCCATACCAGTGCATTATAACTACGATGAGTGGTCTTATTGAAAAACTGTTTTCCCAGCGAGGTCTTAGCATCTGGAGTCTTAGCAACTACCAGCAGTCCGCTAGTATCCTTGTCGATACGATGTACCAAGCCCACCTCAGGGTCGTTGGGGTCGTAGCTGGCCAGATCCTTAAGGTGCCATGCAATGGCATTGACCAGTGTGCCAGTGAAGTTGCCGCAACCAGGATGAACCACCATGCCAGCAGGCTTGTTGATTACCATCAGGTCATCGTCTTCATATACCACATTCAGCGGGATATCCTCTGCCTCAATCGAAGTTTCGTAATGTGGACGGTCGAGCATCAGTGTTATCACATCGCCCGGACGTACCTTGTAATTGCTTTTTACGGGGTTATCGTTTACATGGATAAAGCCAGCATCGGCAGCCTTCTGTATACGATTACGACTGGAATGCTGCTGATGTTCGACCAAGTACTTATCGATACGTACAGGCACCTGTCCTTTGTCCACCTCCATACGGAAGTGTTCGTATAGCAAGTCTTCCTGCTCTTGCTCCTGTTCTTCGAAATCGTTTATTTCGTCAATCATTCCTTTACCTCCACAAATTCATCCACATCATCACCACCACCTTCGAGTATCTCCATTTCGGGCTCTACAATGTCAACATCTTCCATTCCGTACTGTCCACTACCTATGAGCAGTGTAAGGGGTTTTTCTATAGAAATGCGCTCGCCAGAAGAAACTTTACGACCATTAACCGCCACGCCATAAACCCAATCCTTCTCGCCTGTAACATACTGTGGTGGCAGGACCTTGAATCCGAGCGAAACCAACTTTGCCTCGGCCTCGCGATAGCTGCAATTGTCGACCACATCTGGAATGGCCACCGACGGCGACGAAGATGAGTTGATAGTTACATATACCACATGACCGGCCTTAACCGTAAGACCACCATCGGGACTCTGAGTAAGGACACAATCAGCAGGCAGGCGCTTGTTGTAGCCAGAATCGGTTACAACTATCTCCAGTCCGACCTCCGCAATCATCTCGCGAGCCTTTTCTATTTTTACACCCTCCAGATTAGGAACTTTAATGTTCTCGCCATGGTGGGTATACCAATCTAATCCGTAATTTACTCCTACCAACAGCAAGAATAAAACCAACAGCATGGCTATCAAGTTCCCGATGAGGAACTTGCTGCAGAACTTACCAAAGAATTCCTTTGCTTTCATCTTAACTTCACTAATTAGGTTGCAAAGGTAAATAAAAAAACAGAAAGAAGCAAAGATTTCGCTCTACTTCTTTCTATTTTAACTCATTTTCTAAGTTCCTTACGAATTACTTTCCGTGATTCTCGTCAGAAACTGTCAACTTCTTGCGACCCTTGGCGCGACGAGCAGCCAGGACTCGACGACCGTTCTTAGTGGCCATTCTCTCACGGTCATTTCTTTTGAATTACGCAAATTTTATACGATTTTTAGCTAAACTTTTTATGTTTTTTTCCAAAAAAGCAGTACCTTTGCACCCGAAAACGATATAAAAGTAATATTTTAAAGGTTTATGATTAATTCACAGGACATTAAAAAAGGCACCGCCATTCGCATGGACGGTGGCATTTGGGTGTGCATCGATTTCCAGCACCGCAAGCCAGGTAAGGGTAACACCATCATGATTATCAAGGTTAAGAATGTTTCAGACGGTCGTGTACTTGAGCGCCGATTCAACATCGGTGAAAAGCTCGAGGACGTTATCATTGAGCGTCGTCCTTACCAGTATCTTTATGAGGACCAGTCTGGTCGTATCTTCATGAATCAGGAGACATTCGAGCAGATCCCCATCGACAACGAGCTCGTAATCGGTCACGAGTATATGAAGGAGAGCGATATCGTGGAGGTTGTTTCTGACACTACCGATGGTACAATCCTCTACGCTGAGATGCCAGTTAAGACAGTTCTCCGCGTTACTCACTCTGAGCCAGGTGTAAAGGGTGATACAGCAACAAACACTCTGAAGCCAGCTACTCTGGAGACAGGTGTTGAGGTTCGTGTTCCTCTGTTCATCAACGAGGGTGACCTGATTCAGGTTGACACCCGCGATGGTTCTTACCTGCAGAGAGTAAAGGAGTAATTCTTAATTGATAATTTATAATTGACAATTGAGATATTCAATCATTGTCCCCGTCTACAACCGTCCCGATGAAGTGGACGAATTACTCGAAAGCCTGACTCAACAAACTTTTAAGGATTTCGAAGTTATTATTGTTGAGGACGGATCTGTAAAACCATGCAAGGATGTTTGCGACAAGTACGCAAACATCCTTGATTTGCATTATTATGCCAAAGAGAACAGTGGACCAGGACAGAGTCGTAACTACGGTGCTGAACGTGCTAATAGTGAGTATGTTATCATATTGGATTCGGATGTAGTACTACCAGTAGGCTATCTACAAGCAGTGGAAGACGAGCTAAAACATAACTCATGCGAGGCCTTCGGCGGTCCCGATGCAGCTCACCCATCATTCACACCTGTACAGAAGGCCATCAGCTATTCGATGACATCATTTTTTACTACAGGTGGCATCCGTGGAGGAAAAGCAAAACTCGACAAGTTCTATCCACGCTCGTTCAACATGGGCATACGTCGCGATGTGTATTTGCAACTTGGAGGTTTCTCAAAGATGCGATTCGGCGAAGACATCGACTTCTCTTATCGTATAGTAGAAGCAGGCTATATGCCACGACTTTTCCCCGAGGCATGGGTTTGGCACAAGCGTCGTACTGACTTCCGCAAGTTCTTCCGCCAGGTATATAATAGTGGTATTGCCCGAATCAACCTGGAAAAGCGACATCCAGGCACGATGAAGTTGGTTCATCTGTTGCCCACTGTGTTCACCTTGGGAGTCATCGGACTGTTGATAATCTCACTATTCTGGCCTCTCGCGTGCGTACCTATTATATTATATAGTTTGATAATCCTTATTGATTCGAGTTTTAAAAACAAGAATATATGGGTAGGCATACTGAGTATTCCAGCCGCATTTGTACAACTGATGGGTTATGGATTCGGTTTCATAGAGTCGTGGTGGAAACGCTGCGTACTAAAGAAAGACGAATTCTCGCCTTGCGAGCGACCAGAGGTCGAGCGCACTGCCTTCGAAAAAAACTTTTATAAATGACCGACAAGCTCAACATCAATCAGTGGGCCGAGGAGGATCGTCCTCGTGAAAAGATGGCCTCGCTAGGTGCTGAGGCACTTAGCAGTGCTGAGCTGTTGGCTATACTGATTGGTTCGGGTTCGACCAAGGAAAGCGCCGTTGACCTGATGAAGCGCATTCTGGCCGATTGTAACAACAGTCTTAACACACTTGGCAAAATGTCGATAAACGACCTTTGCCAATACAACGGTGTAGGACCAGCTAAGGCCATCACCATATTGGCAGCCTGCGAAATAGGCAAGCGTCGGCAGATGGAGACTCCCGAAGAACGTCCAGACTTAGGTACTGCCACACGCATATACAATCACATGCGCCCCATAATGCAAGACCTGGATGTAGAGGAGTTTTGGGTATTACTGATGAACCAGAACTACCGACTCATCAAAAAAATACGTATTTCCCGAGGAGGCATAACAGCAACAGTAGTAGATATCCGCCTCATACTCCGTGAGGCTTTGCTATGTAATGCCACGATTATTGCCGTCTGTCATAATCACCCATCAGGCAACATACAGCCAAGCGACCACGATGACAAGCTTACATCTGCCATCATCAAGGCATGCAATGTAATGGATCTGCACTTTTTGGACCACATCATCGTGACAGATGGACACTACTACAGCTACAAGGAACTGAAAAGAATATAACAAACAAAGATATCAATGACACAAGAAGAGAAGACACAGATAGAAGAGAGAATTGTTGACGTACTCAAAACAGTTTACGACCCTGAGATTCCAGTAAACATCTACGATCTGGGAATGATATACAAGATAGATGTACAGGACGACTCTAGCGTAGAGGTGGATATGACCTTCACGGCCCCCAACTGTCCTGCTGCCGACTTCATCCTGGAAGATGTCCGCACCAAAGTTGAGAGTGTAGAAGGCGTAAAGGGTGCCAACGTCAATCTGGTGTTCGAGCCCGCCTGGGATCAGTCGATGATGAGCGAAGAAGCCCGCGTCGAGCTCGGCTTCGACTAATTGTCAATTATCAACTGTCAATTATCAATTATGAAGAACGTATATTTCCTTTCCGATGCCCACTTGGGCTCGTTGGCTATTCCGCACCAGCGTATGCAGGAGCGCCGACTGGTACGTTTTCTCGATTCTATCAAGGGAAAGGCAGCTGCCATATATCTGCTTGGCGACATGTTCGACTTCTGGTACGAATATAAATATGTGGTACCCAAGGGCTATACCCGCTTCTTAGGCAAGCTATCTGAACTTACCGACATGGGGGTTGAGGTACATTACTTTACCGGCAACCACGACATCTGGGCCTACGAATATCTGGAAAAGGAGTGTGGCGTGATCCTACACAAGAAACCTGAGACCACAGAGATTTACGGAAAGATGTTCTACCTAGCTCACGGCGACGGACTAGGCGATCCTAATAAGAGTTTCAAACTCATCAAGAGCATCTTCCACAACAAGGCTTGTCAGTGGGCTTTCTCAGCCCTGCATCCACGTTGGGGCATGTGGTTTGGTCTGAACTGGGCCAAGCACAGTCGTATGAAACGTCCTAACGGCGAGGAACCAGCATATATGGGCGAGAACCGTGAGCACCTGGTACTATACACAAAGAAGTACATACAGTATCACTCTAACGTAGACTACTTCATCTACGGTCATCGCCACATAGAGGTTGACCTGCAGCTAACCAAAAAAGCGCGCATGATTATACTAGGCGACTGGATAACCCAGTTTTCCTACGTAGTCTACGATGGTGAGCACCTTCTGCTTTCACAGTACATTGAAGGCGAAAGCCAACCGTAAGAAAGATCATCCAAAATTCTTATAAAGGGTCGACAGATTATGTCGGCCTTTCATTGTCTCAAGTATTTCATCCTCTGAAGACAGATTAAAGTCGCCAGGAATGGTATTCTTAAGAGCAGCAGCAGCAAGAGAATAGTTGAGTTGACTCTGCTTGTCGTCAGGGAACATACTGATAGCATGCAACCATCCGCCCATAAAAGCATCGCCCACACCTACCGGGTCTATCACATCAGGAATATCGATGATAGGCGCCTGCAGCAGTTTACCCTCAGTCCATAGTAACGCAGTTAGTGTGTGATGGTTTGAACTTACAATATTACGCATTCCCATCATCCAGTGCTTAACTCGTGGATAGTTGGCATGCAGTTCGTCGAACCACTCGCCATACTCTTTCATCTGCATCTCGAAGTTGGAATCAGTGGCAGTGAAAGGTGGCTGAGGATGCTGCGACAGCCAGTCGAACTCGATAGCATCGCCAAACATCATATCGCAACGCGACAGCATTCGGCTCAACGTTTCGCGAGGCTGGGCATTCTCATACTTCCACAGGTTCTTACGGTAGTTGATATCGAAACAAATGGTAACCCCCAGGTCATCAGCAATATCAAGAGCCTCGAAAGTAGCCTCGGCTGCCTGCGGTGAGATGGCAGCCGTAATACCCGACACATGAAAGTAGTCGCAACCATTAAGTATCTCCCGCCATGGAATCATCCCAGGTTTCAAATCATAATAAGCAGAACCCGAACGGTCGTAGATAACTTTGGCAGCACGCATACCAGCAGCAGGTTCGAAGTAGTACGTACCTATACGCTGTCCACCATAAAGTACATGACTAGTGTTTACGCCCAACTGTGCGAGATTCATTGCTCCTGCATGCCCCACTGGCGTATCAGGCAATCGTGTGATATAAGTTACATCTTCGCCCTGAGTGGCCAGCGATACAGCCACATTAGCCTCGCTTCCACCATACTTACTCGTAAACAGGTCGCCCTGTGTCAGTCGTAATTGTCCAGGCTTAGAGAACCTGAGCAATAACTCACCGAATGTTACTATCTTTTTACCGTTCATGTTGGTATATTCTCTTAAAATTTTGTGCAAAGATACATATTTTAATTCAAAAAGACTTAATGTTACATTAATTTTTATATCTGTAAGATAATATAAGATTCCATTTTGGAAAGATATGCAGAAAAGTATTACATTTGCACACGTATTGAAAAAGCTAAGTGATGTATCGACTATTATTCATAGGTTTGTTTTTGCTATGGAGTATCGGGATGATGGCCCAACGCAAACTGACGGTGGCTAATTTAGAATCGAAGACCCCACAGCGAGATATTAAGGTCCGCATAGACAACGGGCCCGAGATAACCACGCCCTGGAACGGGGAGTTTGAGGTGCCTGA
Organism: uncultured Prevotella sp.; assembly: GCA_900322175.1. GTDB lineage: Bacteria > Bacteroidota > Bacteroidia > Bacteroidales > Bacteroidaceae > Prevotella. The sequence continues at coordinate 9,087 of ONYZ01000032.1, read as the reverse complement.
CAGTTTTAGGCGTATCAGTTTCAGTCATCCTAAGTTTCAGAGACGATATGTGTTACACGACGAGGTAAAAGGCGACACCATCTATCTGATACCTATACTGCACGCCATCGACGAAGTTGTGATATACGGAAAGGACCGTCGCAAAGACTTGATGGCTGATATTATGCGGCCAGCCATACCAAAGGTGCCAGAGTTGCCACAGGCAATATCGTCAGGTCCAGATGTAATAGCACTACTGACTTGGACATGGGACCACACATTCGGTCCGAAGGTGGAAGCCCGGCGCAAACGTAAACAGGCACTAAAGAAGGTCCGCGCTCAAGAGCAGGAATACGAATCAAAATGGGAGGCGCTAAAAGCACCTCCCAAGAAAAAAGAATGATGTTTCTAATGCTTACTTCAGCAGATTCATAGTGTCTGTTGCAATCATCAGCTCCTCATCGGTTGGGATAACAACTACCTTAACCTTAGAGTCATCGGCAGAAATGATAGCCTCTTCGCCACGAACCTTGTTGCGCTCCTCGTCGAACTTAACACCAAGGAACTCCAAGCCTTCGCATACTGCAGAACGCATAGAAATCTGATTCTCGCCTACACCGGCAGTGAACACAATCACATCTACACCACCCATAGCGGCAGCATAAGCACCGATATACTTCTTGATACGATAGAAGTACATCTGCTGAGCCAGCACAGCCTTATCATCGCCAGCCTTAGCAGCGTTCTCTACGTCGCGCATATCTGAGCTTCCACCAGTGATACCAGCTACACCACTCTTCTTATTGAGCAGGTTGCTCATACCGTCGGCATCGAGACCGAGCTTCTTCTCAAGGAAAGTAACGGCACCACCGTCGATATCGCCAGCACGTGTGCCCATTACCAGACCCTCTAGAGGAGTAAGACCCATTGAGGTGTCGATACACTTGCCATCCACAACAGCAGCGATAGAACCACCATTACCGATGTGACAGGTAATCATCTTAGTACCCTCGGGCTTAATACCCAGGAACTCGCAGGCACGAGCTGATACATAACGGTGAGAGGTGCCGTGGAAACCATAGCGACGTACACCGTACTTCTCGTACAACTCGTAAGGAACAGCATACATATAAGCCTTAGCAGGCATGGTCTGATGGAAGGCTGTGTCGAACACACCTACCTGAGGAAGACCAGGCATAAGTTCCTTAACAGCATTTACACCCTTTAAGTTAGCAGGGTTGTGCAGTGGTGCCAGATCAGAGCACTCTTCGAAGGCCTTCAGGACTTCGTCGGTAAGAATAACGCTCTTATTGAACTTCTCGCCGCCGTGCACCATACGATGACCTACAGCATCGATTTCATCGAGACTCTTGATAACACCAATCTCAGGATCGGTAAGAAGAGAGAAGATGAACTTCACGCCCTCGGTATGTTCGGGGATGTCGTGCATAATCTGCTTCTTCTCGCCATTGGCCAACTTAACCTTAACAAAAGCATTGTCCAAGCCAACACGCTCAGCACCACCACTGGTCATCACACTCTTGTCGTCCATATTGTACAGAGCGTACTTGATAGACGAAGAACCACAATTCAATACTAAAATCTTCATATCTCTTAAATCTTAATTCTCAATTATTTTTTTGCATCCATTGCCTGACAAGCTGTGATGGCAATCATGTAGTAGATATCATCAATAGAGCAACCACGTGACAGGTCGTTTACAGGACGTGCGATACCCTGGAGAACAGGACCGATAGCAATAGCATCACCCAGACGCTGAACCATCTTATAGCCGATGTTTCCTACCTCAAGGTTAGGGAATACCAGGACGTTGGCATTACCTGCAATATCAGAACCAGGAGCCTTCTTGGCACCAACTGATGGAACCAGAGCTGCATCAGCCTGCAACTCACCATCGATCTTCAGTGTTGGGTCGAGCTCCTTAGCCAGACGAGTAGCCTCTATAACCTTATCTACAACCTCATGCTTAGCGCTACCCTTAGTAGAGAAGCTGAGCATAGCCACGCGAGGCTCCTTGAAACCAGCCACTGCCTTGGCCATCTGAGCTGTGCATACAGCAATCTGAGAAAGCTGATTTGCATCGGGCATTGGGGTAACAGCTACGTCGGCAACTACCAGCACACCATCCTCACCATACTGTTTCTGCTTAGAGATAAGCAACAAACCACCGCTGACACAAGTGATACCAGGCTGGCACTTGATAATCTGCAGAGCTGGACGCAGTGTATCGCCAGTTGTAGACAGAGCACCAGAAATCTGACCATCAGCACCTTCGGTCTTGATGATCATACATCCCAGGTACAGAGGATTCTTGACGAGTTTACGGGCCTCCTCGATAGTCATACCCTTGCTCTTGCGAATCTCAGCCAGCTTCTCAGCCAACTCTTCGCTCTTGTCATAGTTCTCTGGGTCGATGAGAGTAGCCTTACCTATGTTGGTAAGTCCCTTCTCCTTAGCCAGAGCCTCAACCTTGGCAGGATTACCAATCAGAATGATGTCTGCAAGCTCGTCGGCCAGAGCCTTATCGGCTGCACAGAGTGTACGCTCCTCTTCTGCCTCAGGGAGTACGATGCGCTGCTTGTTACTCTTAGCACGCGCTACAATTGAACTTAATAGATCCATAATTTGATTTGTTTTAAAAATGTTATATATATATATTATTCCTTTTTTATTCTAATTCCTTTGTCAGTATGCTCTCCAGTTCCTCGGCCGAGAGGCGAAGTTTAAACTGCCCGCTTACAGCTACTGATATCGAACCTGTCTCTTCGGATACCACCACCGCCACGGCATCACTCTCCTGCGACACACCCATAGCAGCACGATGTCGCAGGCCCAACTCCTTGGGGATGTCCATGTCGTGGCTAACTGGCAAGATACATCCTGCAGCCCTAATACGTCTCTTTGAGATAATCATAGCACCGTCGTGCAGTGGCGAATTCTTGAAAAAGATATTCTCGATGAGTCGCTGATTGATGTTAGAGTCAATCTGATCGCCCGTTACGGCAATCTCATCGAGAGGCATTGCACGCTCTATTACTATAAGTGCCCCCACCTTGCCGCGACTCATATTCATTGATGCCATAACCACCGGCATGATGATTTCCTTGAGTGCCTTCTTTTCTTCTTCATCGTCTTTTTTCGCAGAGAACAGTTTGGCAAACGCTCTCATACGACGATGAGCTCCCACATTATAAAGAAACTTACGTATCTCGTCCTGAAAAAGCACTATGAGAGCAATCACACCAACACCAACCAGTTTATCGAGTATCGATCCAAGAAGTCTCATCTCGACCACCTGCGACACAAACAGCCACGTAACCACAAACACCAAAATGCCAATAAACACATTCAGCGAACGTGATTCACGCATAAGCCTGTAGATATAGTAGAGTATCAGCGCAACAAGCAGTATGTCGATAAAATCCTTGATTCCGAACTCGAAAAACATTCTTATTTGACGATTTTACTGTTTTACTATTTTACTATTTAAGGATTGTACTATTCTTACGCATTCTACGGTTTGCTTCACATCGTGTACTCGCAGTATGTGAGCACCCTTCATCAGAGAGACAGTGTTGAGCACCGTCGTGCCGTTCAGAGACTCTGTAGGCGTAATACCCAACAGCTTAAAGATCATCGACTTACGAGATATTCCTACTAGCAATGGCAGTTCCATCACATGCAGGCGCTCCATCTGGTTCATAATCTCATAGTTCTGCTCCAGAGTCTTACCAAAGCCAAAGCCAGGATCAAGAATGATATCGCATGCGCCGAAATCGCGCAACTGCTGTACCTGCTTTGCAAAATTCAGCATCATCTGCTTCAGTGTAGGCTGCTGTGACATTAATATATAAGGTACGTGCAAACGACTAACCATACGATACATCGCCTCACAACCTTCGCTTACATCATTGATAATGTCGGCACCAAACTCCTCAACAGTCATTCGTGCCACATCGGTACGGAACGTATCAACCGAAATCACTGCGTCGGGCAACTCACGGCGGATGATGCCTAAACCGAAACGCAAACGCTCCATCTCATCATCTTCCGACACCTCGGTTCCGCCAGGACGGGTAGAGTAACCACCTACATCTATCATATTGGCGCCTTCGTCTATTATCTGATGACAACGCTGCACAATTTCAGCCTCCGTCTGCACCCTACTACCAGCATAAAAGGAGTCAGGTGTAACATTCAGGATCCCCATCACCTGAGGGGTGCTGAGATCCATTAAATTGCCTCGAATATTAATCGTATAGCTCATATCGCCCACAAAGATACAAATTAATTATGAATTAAGAGTTAAGAGTAAAGAAAAACAGCCTCTATCATACATTTTTTCTTAATTCTTAACTCTTAACTCTTAACTTTTCCTTATCTTTGCACCAAAATTCACGAAGTTTATGAATATTAAGTTACTATACCAGCTTTATCAGCAACATCCGTGCATCACAACCGATAGTCGTGATTGCCCCGAAGGCAGCATCTTTCTTGCATTGAAAGGTGAGTCGTTTAACGGCAACAAATTCGCCTTGCAGGCTCTTGAGAAAGGATGCAGCTATGCTATAGTGGAGACCCCTCCCGACCTCCCCAAAGGAGAGGAGAGCCTTGCGGACAGAATCATTGTGGTAGATGACTGTTTGCAGACCTTTAAGGACTTGGCACGCGAGCATCGACGCCAGTTCGACATCCCTGTGATCGGCATAACAGGTACAAACGGCAAGACTACCACCAAGGAGCTTATTGCCGCTGTACTCTCACAGAAATATAACGTACTCTATACTCAGGGCAACTTTAACAATGACGTAGGTGTGCCAAAGACTTTGTTCCGTCTGAATAAGGACCACGAGATAGCAGTAATCGAGATGGGCGCCAGTCATCCTGGCGACATCAAGACTCTGGCCGAGACTGCAGAACCTACCTGCGGACTTATTACCAATGTAGGTCGTGCACATCTTCAGGGATTCGGATCGTTCGAGGGCGTAATCAAGACCAAGTGCGAGCTGTATGATTTCCTGCGCAGTCGCAAGGATAGTCTTATCTTTATCAATGCCGACAACGAGTATCTGATGGACCAGATAAGCGACGAAGAAGAAATCTGGATGTCGCCCTACTCTACCGATCCCGACAACCAGTATTCGTGTATCTCTGGCGAGATTATTGAGTGCAACCCGTTCCTTAAGTTCCGTTGGCGCGAGCCTCTGATGGTTCTTGAGGAAGAGGGCCGCAGCACCAAATGGCATAAGGTACAGACCAAGCTCATCGGATCATACAATATCGACAACCTGCTTGCAGCCATCGCTGTAGGCATCAACTTTGGAGTAGACCGTAAAAAAATCGTAGCCGCACTCGAAGAGTACGAGCCATCAAACAATCGCAGTCAGATGACAGTAACAGAGAAGAATCATCTGATAGTTGATGCATACAACGCCAACCCATCATCGATGCAGGCCGCACTCGAGAACTTCAAGTTGATGCAGGCCGAACATAAGATGGCTATTCTGGGCGCCATGCGCGAACTAGGCGAGGTTTCTGCCGAAGAGCATCAGCATGTAGTTGACTATCTTAAGGCTACCGATGTGGAGACCGTATGGCTGGTAGGCGAAGAGTTTGAAGGAACAAAATGCGACTATCGCAAATTCAAGGACGTAGAGGAAGTGAAGGCTGCCATAACTGCCGAGAAGCCTGAAGGACATTATATCTTAATAAAGGGTTCTAACAGCACCAAACTCTTCCAACTGCCTGAACTGCTTTAATAATTTAGAATTGAGAATTACGAGGCATTTAGCATTTTTCCTACTTACGCTACTAATGATTAGTTGCGGAAAGCAGAGACCTCAGGACGAGAGTCTTGAGCAGTGCAATAGTGTTTACTACTGGCGCACTGATTTCCGTCTTGATTCTACTGAACGTGCTTTCCTCGCGCACTATAATATAAAAAAGGTATATTGCAGATATTTCGATGTGGTGATGGGCGACAGCAGCACAGGGCCTAGACCTAATGCCACCATATCGTTCTCAGAATCACTTCCTGATGGTATCGAAACAATCCCCACTATCTACATCACTGAGGACTGTATGCACAAGCCACATAAGGATCTAGCAGAGAAGATAGTACAGCGAATCCGTCAGATGAACGAGACCAATAATATATATAATGTACGCGAAATACAGATAGACTGCGATTACACATCGCGTAGCCGCAAGACATACTATAAGTTTCTGGAGGATGTTTGTGAAAAGTGGCGCTCGGCCGAAGGACGCTTGCTACCAAAGGGACGCAAGAAAGAGGGAAGTGGAAATAGATTTGTATCTACCACCATCCGTTTGCACCAACTATCGATGCCTGTACCGCCAGTAGATTACGGTGTATTGATGGTATACAATACAGGCGACCCACGCAAGTGGCAGGAGCGCAACCCTATACTCGACTATCGCGATGTGTATCCATATCTTGAGCACCTCGACCAATACGCCCTGCCACTAGCTGTGGCATATCCTGTTTATCTATGGATACGCAACATACAGAATGTGAGAATTGAGCATAGCGTAGATGCGTCTGAAATACTTAAAGTAAAAAATGCGATGGAGAAAGAGCGTCCCAACTTGAGTCGCTCCATCATCACTTATCACCTGGAAACAGATAATATTAACAGATATAAAACCGAAACCTATGAAGAAATTTATCGTCATTAGCCTTTTTTGTGTATTCTCATTGCCCATGATGGCATGTTTGTGGTGGGACACCTCAAACCCCTATCTGTTCAGTATGTACAAACAGAACGACTTCAAAAATCGTGTAGAGAGAGTATGCAACGACAACTGGAAAGCTTATCTCGGATCTACAGAAGAATACTTCTGGTTTAATGCCGACGACGCTATTAAGGCCGCCCGCCAGAAGGGTGATGCCCTAATGGTGAGTTATGTACAGAACCTGAAGAAGTATCTCAACTGCGTAGACATAGAGCAACGAAAGCAATACGAGTGGAACTACCCTACCCCTCAGGATATTAACAATCAAAAGCGCGATTTGCAAGCCATACGCACTTACGCTCTAGGCAAGACGAAAACCAAACTGCGCTCGCAGCACGCACTGCTCTATATGCGTTGTAATATGATGATGGGACGTCATCAGGAGAATATCGACTTCTGGCAGCAGACAGCCTGCAACTTCATCGAAACCGTTTACAAGGATATGATGAAGAACATCTACGCAGGTGCTCTGTACAAAACCGGCCGCGAGGCCGAAGCCGGCGAAATGTTTGCAGAGATGGACGACTACGAGAGCCTGATGACCATCTATTACAAGAAGCGTTCTTACCTTGCTATCAGTCAGCAATACAAGCAGAACCCTAATGCTAAGGTACTGCCATTCCTGCTGCAAGACTTTGTAAACAATGCCCAAGAGGCCGAAGATGCCAAGAGCGAGGGAGCATTAGGCGGCAAGCTATTCATCCGCGACATCAACCAGCAGGAGTCGTGGCAGATGCAGCAGTTCTGCGAATTGGTGGTTCGCGAAGCCAAGACAGAGACACCCGCCATGTGGAAGGCTGCCCAAGCATGGCTAGAATACTTGAGCGGCAAGAAGAAGGAGGCACTGAAGGATATCGATGCAGCCATGACATTGGAGGGTACAGAGCGTATGAAGGATAACGTCCGCGTATTGAAACTTTACATTACTGCTGCACAGGCAAAGCCCAGCGATAGTTTCGATAAATACCTGGCCAACGAACTGGAGTGGTTCAAACAGAAGAATGAGGACGAATTCTTCAGCCGCGCCCTGACACGAATCATGCGTCAGACTGTATTCCAGCACTACATAGGCAAACCAGAGCAGCGATTAGCACTGATGTGTATCACTCACGACTATCAATACGAACAGGCCATCGACACCATGCGCGTAGGCCTGCTCGAGAAGTTCTATACTTACACTAAGACGCCAGCAAAAAAAGATTTCGACAAGTACCTGAAGAGTAGGTTAGAAACCAACGACTCGGCCCTCGCAGAGCTCATCGGCACCAAGTATATGCGTATTGCCAACTGGGACAAAGCCATCCAGTGGCTCAAAGACATACCGGCGAGCTACTACAACCAGAACTATAGCCAGGAGTACCTATACTATTCTCGCATGCGCAGCTATGAGATAGAACCATGGATAAAGCGCCAATGGCTGGACGGTTCTGAAGCGTATAATAAAAAGCAGTCATGGTGGGAGCCATTGAAGCTAAAGTTCTGTAAGGAGATGCAGATGATGGAGAGCTCGATGAACCTGCTCAGAGACAAAGCACTCGAACAGCGCTACTATAATCTGGCTGTACGCTATGCCCAAGCCAACATCAAAGGCGACTGCTGGTGGCTGCTCCGCAATTACAAGAGTGCTTATGATACTGTACGCGTAAACGAGCTCGACTTCGGAGCCAAGGCAGCCCAGTTGCTACAGAAGGCCGCCATGACGAGCGATACCGACCTGAAGATAAAGTCACTATTCGCCATGGGATGGGCCGAACTATATAATGCCACACCTGGCGCCAAGCTTTGGACTACCACAGAATGGGATGAGAAGGCCAGCGATATGGTACAACTCTATCATCGTCAGTCACCACAGTTCCGTGCATTCCAGGGACTCTTCAATACTGTAAACGACGCCCACAAAGAGCCCGCATATGTAACCAAGTGCGACGAGTTCGACAAGTTCAGAAAGTATTATAGCAAACACAAATAATAAAAAAAACGATTTTCCTGCACGTATTTAAAAAATATATTGTAACTTTGCACCCGCAAAATCGGGATGTAGCGCAGTTGGTAGCGCACTACGTTCGGGACGTAGGGGTCGGGCGTTCGAGTCGCCTCATCCCGACAACGAAAGGTTGTCAACCGCAGGAGTTGGCCCTGCAACCGCTTAAAACAAGCTGGCAATAAGTTCCTGACAGTCAGCACGTTGTAAAGCATGGTGGTCGAGTAATCGGCCACCTTTTCTTTTTGGCATTCACGAAATTTTTGGCGTGTTTTTGGCGTGATAACATTATTTAACGAGCTATCGCCCCATTTATACTGAATTGAATTGTATTAGTTTGCAAAATGATA